>CAYQCZ010000061.1:10585-12771 GCA_964415955.1 uncultured Verrucomicrobiota bacterium
TCATGGCCACGGATGACCCGCAGTTCAACACCTCCGAGCCATCGGGCGCGCTTGCCGGAAGCGGGTGGCAATGGCAGGGACGCTGGGGGGATTTTCTTGGCACAGCCATTTCCTCAAACCTGTTTGTGACGGCGAAGCATGTGGGAGGTCAGGTCGGTGATGTGTTCACCTACCGCGGCCGCGCCTACCACACTCATGCACGTTTCGATGATCCGGAGAGCGACCTGCACGTGTGGCTTGTGTGCGGGGTGTTTCCTGACTGGGCGCCGCTGTATCCCGGCAGCGATGAGTCCGGCAAGGCGGCGGTGGTGATCGGACGCGGCACGCGGCGGGGTTTGGAAGTCAGGGTCACCGGCGGTGTGGGTGGTGAATTGAAGGGATGGCAGTGGGGAGATGGCGATGGCGTCATGCGCTGGGGCGAAAATACTGTGGCATCCATCGTCAGCGGGTCCGGGGCACCCGTGCCACCCGGAGCACAGGCCGCATCGGGGTTTCTTCTGAAATTCACCTTCGATGCCCATGGCGGTCCAAACGAAGCCATGTTGTCGGGTGGCGATTCCGGGGGCGCGGCCTTCATCAAGGATGGCGATGTCTGGAAGCTGGCAGGGATTCATTATGCCGTGGACGGGCCCTACAACGCATCGCCGTCTGGCAGCGGTTTCAACGCAGCGTTGTTTGACACGGGCGGGCTGTATCTGGGCGGCGAGGGTCAGTGGCAGCTTCAGGCGGATCAGGTCGTGAACCGGCCCGGTGCTTTTTACTCAACGCGCATCAGCGCCCGCATTTCATGGTTGAGCAGCGTCATCGCCAATGCCTCCGGCCAATCACCCGTGCCGGAATTGGAATCAGCACCAAGCCCCGCCGGGCCGTGGCAGCCTCTCACGCCGTTGCGCAGAAACCCGGACGAGCAGAGCCTTTACGTTGGAGCGTCACCCGGCATGCAGTTCTTCAGGCTCAGGCATTGCAGCCCGCTGCGCCTTGTGCCCTTGGGGCTGGGTGACGGTGAATTTCACATGCGCTACGAGGACGATCCGACCAGTCCGCACTGACAGCCAGTTTTCCGGTTGAAAAGCCCCACGCCGCCCCTCACATTCGCGCCCATGCAGTCTGTATTTACAGGTCCCGTTTTCGTGGTGCGCGACAACATCGACACCGACCAGATCATCCCGGCGCAGTACCTGAACCTCGTGCCCACCATTCAGGAGGAATACGAGAAGCTCGGCAGCTACGCCCTCATCGGGCTTCCCGAGGATCAATACCCCCAGCGTTTTGTGGCCGAAGGCGAACTGGACACACGGTTTCCCATCGTGCTGGCGGGGCGCAATTTCGGCTGCGGCAGCTCCCGTGAACACGCTCCCATCGCCATGGGCAGCGCCAGCTGCCGCGTCGTCCTGGCCGAGAGCTTTGCGCGCATCTTCTTCCGCAACTGCGTGGCCACCGGGGAACTGTATCCCTGTGAATTGACCGAACGCCTGTGTGAAACACTCAAGACCGGCGACGTGGTCACCGTCGATCTCGATGCCGGCACGGTGACGGTGAAAGAGACCGGCAAGGTGTTTCATTTCAAGCCGCTGGGGGATGTCCGTCCGGTGGTGGATGCCGGAGGATTGTTCAATTACGCCCGGAAAACCGGCATGATGCCCGCCAGGGCATGACCGGGTTTGACACCCGCGCGGACAGGGCCATGTTGCTCCGGTCACCAACGGATCAAACGCAGCCACCCACTCCCTAGTCCGCATGTCGATTGCCGATCTACGCAAGGAATACAGGCTCGACTCGCTCAACGAGTCCGACCTCGACCCTGATCCTTTCCAGCAATTTCGGAAATGGTTCGGGCAGGCCGTCGAAATGCGCGGCAGTTCAAGCCGCCTGCGGGCCTTCGGCATCGGCCTCTACAAGGCCTTCAAGGCCCTGGCGGGCGAACGTCCCATCGATCCCAATGCCATGGCGCTGGCCACGGCGGACAAGGACGGCCGCCCCTCCGTGCGCACCGTCCTGCTCAAGGGCCTGGACACAAAGGGTTTCATCTTTTTCACCAACTACGAGAGCCGCAAGGGGCGTGAACTCGGGGAAAACCCGCATGCCGCGCTGGTCATTCACTGGGCGGATCTGGAACGCCAGGTCTGTGTGACCGGCACGGTGTCCAAGCTGCCGGACGGCCAGGAGGAGACCGGGCCGCTCGGGCC
>CAYQCZ010000062.1:0-12714 GCA_964415955.1 uncultured Verrucomicrobiota bacterium
TGGTCAGATGCCCTTCCGTGTGCCGCGCGGCGGGACGGTGTTCACCGGCGTCGGCGGGCCTTCGCTCATTGCTCCCGGACGGGTCACCTTGCCAAACATGCTTCAACGAAAGGGCTACGCGACAACTGCCGTTGGCAAGTGGCATGTGGGCTTGTCGTTTTCTGACCGGAGCGGAAACCGGATCACTGCCAATGGGATTGAAGGTGTGAAGTTGATTGATTACTCACGCCGCATCGAAGGCGGGCCGGTGGATCACGGCTTCGACTCGTTCTTCGGCACCGCGTGCTGTCCCACGACCGACTGGCTTTATGCGTTCATCGTCAACGATCGCATTCCAGTGCCACCCTCCTTGCCCATCGACAAGACCGTGCTCCCGGTGCATCCCTACGCCAACGACTGCCGCCCGGGAATGATCGCACCGGATTTTCCGATGGAGGAAATTGACCTGGTCTTCCTCAAGCGCAGCCAGCAGTTCCTCGAGGAGCATGTGAGGCGGTCGCCGGGCAAGCCCTTCTTCCTGTATCACGCGGCACAGGCCGTGCATCTGCCGTCGTTTCCCGCGCCACAGTTCCAAGGGAAAAGCGGGGCGGGACCGCACGGCGACTTCATCTTCGAGTTCGACTGGATCGTAGGCGAACTGCTGAAGACGCTCGAAAAGCTCGGAGTGGCTGACAACACCCTGGTGATTCTCTCCAGCGACAATGGGCCCGAGACCACCAGCATCATCCACATGCGTGCTGATCATGGCCACGACGGCGCGCATCCGTGGCGCGGCATGAAACGCGACCAGTGGGAAGGGGGACATCGCGTGCCGTTGATTGTGCGCTGGCCCGGCAGGGTGAAAGCCGGATCAACCAGCGATCAACTCACCAGCCTTACCGATGTGATGGCGACCTGCGCCGCGATTGTCGGATCGGAGCTTCCGAACGATGCCGCCGAGGACAGTTTCAACCTGCTGCCCGCGCTGCTTGGTGAAGCCAGATCACCCATCCGCCCCTACCTGCTCACGCAGTCATTTGCGTCGCGCTACCTGTCCATCCGCAAAGGAGACTGGAAATATCTCGACCATCCCGGCTCCGGCGGAAACGACTACAGCAAGGGGCCGCTCGCGAAATTCGCGCTGTCCGACACTGTGCCCGCCACGCCCGCTCAACTTTACAACCTCTCCGATGACCCCGGCGAGACGCGCAATGTGTATTCCGAGCATCCGGAGATTGTGCGCGAGTTGAAAGCACTGCTGGAAAAATCGAAGGCAGAAGGCCGCAGCGCGCCGGAACGGACCACCCCTGTTTTAAAACCATGAAAATCACCCGCATTTTTGCCCATCGCGTTGAGCTCCCGCTGCACGAGGGCACCTACAAATGGAGCGGCGGCAAATCCGTCAGCGTGTTCGACAGCACCATCGTCGGCGTCGAGACAAACACCGGTCTTACCGGCTGGGGCGAGGTCTGCCCGCTCGGGCCGTTTTACCTGCCCGCCTATGCTGAGGGCGTCCGCACCGGCCTGCGCGAACTGGCACCGCACCTCATCGGCCTTGATCCGCGCGAACTGGTGAAACTCAACCACCGCATGGATGCCGCGCTCAAAGGCCATCCTTATGTGAAGAGCGGCATCGACATCGCGTGCTGGGACATCCTCGGGCAGGCGACGGGGCTTCCGGTGTGCGTGCTCATGGGCGGGCGTTTCGGTGACAGCGTCCGCCTTTACCGCGCCATTTCTCAGGAAGAGCCGGAGACCATGGCGAAGAAGGTGGCTGGTTACCGCGCCGAGGGCTACACGCGCTTTCAACTCAAGGTTGGCGGCAATCCCGATACGGACATCGAACGCATCCGTGCGGTGCGGGCGATGTTGCAGCCCACCGACCGTCTGGTGGCAGACGCGAACACCGGCTGGACGCAGCACGAGGCCATGCGCGTCGTCCGCGCGGTGAGGGACGTGGATGTTTACATTGAACAACCCTGCCTGTCCTACGAGGAGTGCCTCGCCGTCCGGCGCAATACCGACCACCCGTTCGTGCTGGATGAAAACGTGGACAGCCTCGACATGCTGCTGCGTGCCAAGGCCGACCTGGCGATGGACGTGGTGAATTTGAAGATCAGCAAGCTCGGTGGCCTCACGAAGACCAGGCAGGCCCGTGACCTTTGTGTGAGCATGGGCATCGCGATGACGCTGGAGGATTCGTGGGGCGGCGACATCACCACCGCCGCCATCGCCCACCTTGCGCACAGCACGCCGGAGGACTTCCGCTTCACGAGCACCGACTTCAACAGCTACGTCACGGTCAGCACCGCTGAGGGCGCGCCACACCGCGACAACGGCTTCATGCGAGCCAGCGAAAAACCCGGCCTCGGCATCACACCCAAGATGGACGTGCTGGGGAAACGGGTGGAGGATGTGACGTGAGCCTGCTTGAAGCCAGCCGGTTTCAATGAACTGCACGTAATTTGATGCGTTCGATCCGCCAAACAGCTTCTTTTCAGGCAGGCCAGGCTGTGGTGGAATGCCATAAATCCCAGATTCAATCATGAAGACCGCTTTGCTCCTGCTCCGCCTCGCCATCTGCCTTTTCCTTGGCATTCAAGCCGTTCAATCCGCCGCACCACGGCCGAACATCGTCCTGTTCATGGCCGACGATCTGGGCTGGGCCGATGTGTCGTGGCATGGCTCCACCGACAAGCTGCCAAACCTCGACAAGCTCGCTGCCACAGGCATGAAACTGGAGGCGCATTATGTGCATCCGATGTGCAGTCCGACGCGCGCGGCATTGTTGAGCGGTCGCTTTGCCAGCAGGTTTGGGGTAACTGCCGCACAGAACCAGCGTGCGTATCCTTTCGGCACCACCACGCTTGCCAGTGCGTTGAAGTCGGCCGGCTACGATACCGCGCTGGTTGGCAAATGGCATCTTGGATCCAGGCCGGAATGGGGGCCGCAAAAGTTCGGTTTCGACTTCAGCTATGGTTCTCTTGCGGGCGGAGTCGGGCCTCTCAATCATCGCTACAAGCAGGGAGAATTCAGCGAGACATGGCATCGCAACGGCACGCTGATCGAGGAGGAAGGACACGTCACCGATCTCATCGCCCGTGAGGCGGTGGACTGGATTCGGGAGCGCGGTGACAGGCCGTTTTTCCTCTACGTGCCGTTCACGGCCATCCACGTGCCCATTGTTGAGGAGGAGAAATACCAGCAGGCCAATGCGCACCACAAAGATCCCGGAATGCGTCTTCGCGCCGCCTGCTCCACGCACATGGACGACGTGATCGGACAGGTTGTGAAGGCAGTGGAGCAAAAGGGCGTTCGCAACAACACACTCGTCATTTTCCTCAGCGACAACGGAGCGCACGCGCCCAGCGCCAATCAAGGCGGGCCTTATCCCGGCGATTACGGACCCTTGAAAGTTGGAAACCACAACCTGCCGTTGCGCGGTTACAAGAGCAGTGTGTGGGAGGGTGGCATCCGCACGCCCGCAGTGGTGAACTGGCCGGGCCATGTGAAGCCGGGCGAAACCCATGCCATCATGCACGCCGTTGACTGGCTGCCCACGCTCTCGCGGCTGGCTGGCGTGAAATCCATGCCGACGAATGGCGACGGGCAGGACATCTGGCCGGAGATCACGGGCACCATCACGGCCAGAGAGCCACGGACCATTTACACGGCAGGAGTGGGATTCAAAACGGCTGCCCTTCGACATGGAGACTGGAAGCTCATCGAGACCCGCGGGAAGGATGGCAAGCTGTCAAAAATGGAACTCTACAACTTGAAGGAGGACATCGGGGAATCCAAGAATCTGGCCGAAACCATGCCGGAGAAGGTCAAGGAGTTGAAGAACTTGATGAACACGCAGGCATCGCGGGACAACGACGCTGTGGTGAAGGAGTGAATTGAGCGCCGGTTCATATTCCAAATGCAACCATGACCCCGCAGGCAGCAGGCCGGTCCGGGGCTGGAAACAGCTTTCCATTTCATCCCAACACGCCCGTCGGACTGGCTTTTCATTTCATTTATCCGGCATGGCACAAATCAAACCGTAAACAATGCAACAACTGCCCATCCCCACGCTTGCCCTTGCACTTGGCTTGATCATGCAGGGCGTGTTTCAGTGCAGCAGCGCCAACGCGCAGGAAGCACAATCACGGCCCAAACTTCAGATCATCAACGGCAGCAAGCAGACCGTGGACGTCTTCTGGCTCAAGAGTGAGCGTGAGCGTGTTCCAAACGGTTCGGTCGCTACGGGAAGGAACACCATCATCACCACGACCATCGGTCACCGATTTGCCGTGGTGGGACGGCAGGACAGATCGGAGCGCATGGTGACAAGCGAGGTTCCTGTGCAGGCAATGCGGTTCGATCCGCCTGATGCGGATGGGATTCCTGCATTTTACAAACAGCGCGTGAGCGCGGGCGGATTTCCCATCGTCGCTTCAGCCACGGTGAACCCCTACGCGCTCAAGGAGGCCGCGTATCTGGTGGACCTGATGCTGGCCCGCCGTCCGGATGTGAGGGAGGCGATGGTCAAAAGCGGAGCAAGGCTGTGCATCCTGGCGTGGAACGAATTCACCTGCGACCAGCCGGAGTGGACGTGGCTGGCCGGGGAACCGGTGCCAGGTTTTGAATCCATTTCCACGCGCGATTACCGGGATGCCCGTGCGCGCGGCATGGGCGGCAGCCTCACCGATCCGTTTTGTTCGTGTGCCGAGGAAAACCTGCTGGGTTACCCTGGCGACCCGTATGCGGCGGAGAACATTCTGATCCACGAACTGGCGCACAACATCCACCTGCGCGGGATGGTCAACGTGGACCCGACATTCGACACGCGGTTGAAGAAGACCTATGACGCCGCGATGCAGGCCGGCTTGTGGAAAGGAAAATACGCGTCGGTGAACCACCACGAGTATTTCGCCGAGGGCGTTCAGAGCTGGTTTGATGACAACCGCGAGAACGACCACGATCACAACCATGTCAACACACGTGCCGAACTTCTGGAGTATGATCCGGGGCTTGCGGCCATGTGCCGGGAGGTGTTTGGCGACACCGAACTGAAATATACCAAGCCCGCCACACGGCTGACCGGCCACATGGAGGGATACGATCCGGCAAAGGCGCCCACATTCGTGTGGCCTGAACGATTGGAGTCTGTGCGCCAGCAGATCCGGGCCGTCGCACAGGCACGCGATCGAAAAGCCAACACATCCCAGGCGAAGGCGGAGGGCGGTCATGAATTGCGGGATGTGGAAGGATGGCAGGTCAGGGTGAACAGACAGTTGCTCCGGGATGAGGAAAAGACATTCACTGAGCAGGCGCTTGCACTGCTGGGAAAACAACTGGCTGAAATCCGGCGCGTGGTCCCGGCGCATCATGTGAAGCGATTGCAGGAGGTGCCGCTGTGGATCAACCCGCCCTACGAAGGCATCCGGCCCAGTGCCGAGTATCACCCGGACGCCGGCTGGCTGCGCGCCAACAAACGTGATCCGGCCATGGCGAAAGCCGTCGAGTTCACCAACACGCGCATCTGGGAACGCGAGAACCGCCGCATGCCGATGCTCGCCCTGCACGAACTGGCGCATGCCTACCACCATCGCGTGATTGGTCATGACCACAGGGGAATCCTGGATGCGTTCGCGGCCGCAAAGGCGGGCGGCAGGTATGAATCAGTGAAGCGATGGACCGGCGACAAGTTCACCACCGACCGCGCCTATGCGTTGAGCAATGAGAAGGAATATTTTGCGGAAACAACGGAGGCGTTCTTCGGCCGGAACGACTTTGAACCATTCAACCGCGAGGAACTGGAGAAAATGGATCCCGGGATGTTCGCGGTGTTGAAGGAAATCTGGAAGTAACGCGCCGGCCGGCAGCCCGGATCATTGCTGCTTCAAATACTCCGGCACGACGATGTCCGCGCTTTTGTAGGGCGTCTGGTTGGTGCTCCAGAGGAATCCGGCGCTTTCAAAGGTCGATCGGCTGGCCTGCAAAAACTCCAGAAGGCGATGCCCAAGCAGATGATTCGGCGATGTTTTCCGCACGGCGAAGGGTTGCACCGCGCGCGCGCCTTCGTGCTTGATGGGGATGTATTCCAGATGCTGCGCCTGCGGTTGCGCATTCACGCGATAAACGATGGCGGCTTCGAGTGCTCCGGCACGCATCTGGTTCACCAGAAAATCCGCCGTGGGCACTTCCACCACAACGTTCTTGCGGATGGCTTCCAGCAGGCCGGAATCCTTGAGCATGCCCTTGGTCATGTAGCCCAGCGTGGATTGCTCGGCGTTGCACAGCCCGACCTTCAGACCCGGTTGGGCAAGGTCCGCCAGCGTCTTCAAACCCTTGGGGTTGCCCTTGCGTGTGATGATGCCGATGTCCGTTTCGGTGAGGCTCACCGCTTCCGGGAAGGCATCTGCAACCGGTGGCACGAAGCAGATGTCACACGCGTAATAGGCGTCGGGATACTGCGGGTTGGTGGGCTCGCCCATGGTTTTCATGGTCGCGCAGAGGATGCCGCAGCCATTGAACACCGTGGTGACGGTGACGCCCTCGCGGTCGGCAAACTGCTTGAGAAGCTTTTCCACCGCAGGGCGGTTCACGCCTCCGCTGTAGAGGATCAACTCCGGCTTCTCCGCCCAGCGATCTCCGGGCACGGGCTCAAACCCCTTGGACTTGAAGATGGCCCCGCCTTTCTCCGCCGCAGTCAGATATCGGGCAAATTTCAATGCCGCCTGCGGCTGTCGGCATGCGGCCAGCACCGTCACGGATACATTCTCTGCACGGCTGTCGAATTCCGGCACACGCACGGCTTGGACGCCCTTGAACTGTGGCACGGTGGAGTTCCAGATCACGGCGGCATCGACCGCGCCCAGTGAAAGGTCGGCGGCCAGTTCCGTCACGGTGGGTTTCATCACGGTCACCTTGGCCGAAAAGGCGTCCCACTGTGCGCCCATCGCGGCCCGGGTCGATTTGCCGATGCTCGCGGCCTCGGGATTCGCCACAGCCACGCGCACATCATCACGCATCAGGTCGGCCAGTGAACGTATGGACTTGGGATTGCCTTCCCGCACGCCGATCACGGGATACTGGAGGACCATGGGAAGCACCTCGCGCACGGCATTGAACTTCCGTGCGTCCTGCACGGAGCCGTCATCTGCAGCGACGAACAGGTCGCCTTGCTGTGCGACGCGAATCTGGCTGAGCAACGTGCCGGTGCCGCCAAACTGCAATTGAACCTCCACCCCAAATTCCTTGCGATAGGCGTCCGCGACTGCCTCGACCGGATGCTTGAGACCTGCGGCACAGAAAACCATCAGGCTGGTCCTTCCATTCAGCGGGGATGGATGTCCACCGGCTGCCGACGTGCCGGGCTTGTCGCGTTGGAGAACTGCCAGTGCGGCAAACAAGAGACCGAGCGTGATGAAGATGGCCGCCAGTTTCTTCATGGGGCGCGTTTCGATGAAAGAATGAACAAGCCGATCCCAAGACCAAGCAGTGCGATGGCGGCGATGGAGATGACGGTCCGCTGGCCGGGCGCAGGCTGCGAATCAGCCTCGGGTGCTTGCGTGATTGGCGGTTCTGAAATGGTGGTTGGAGAGATGACGGCTGTTTGTGGTTCCTCGGCGCTGTTTGGCTTGCTCTGCGTGGCGGGTTCGGTCGCCGATGCCTCGAGCCGTTTCTGGTTCACCTGCATCAGGGCCTGATCCCAGTCGGTTTGCAGCAGCAGATCCCAGCCGGGATTGAGGTTCTTCACCTGGCATGAGCAGGCACCCAGCAGAAACAGGCTCACTTCGTCGATCTGTTCATCACCGAATCCTTCGGCGGGCCATGCCCCGAGCACCCGACCCCGACCGAACACCGCAGCCAGCCATGGGCCGTCGCGCAGCCCGGTCTCCGGCTTCGGACCGGCGAGGGCGTTCAGGAAAATCCCTTCTGCGGGATCGTCGTTGCGCACGCGCAGCAGGGAGAATTGAATCTTCAACTCCGGTCCAGGTCCCAGCTTGTTGGAGGGATCGCTCGGATCCATGACGGGCAGTTCGGTCACGTTCTTCAGGAAGGCCAGTCGCTTCTCAAGCGTGGTGGCGGCGGTGTCATTGGCAGCCTTGCTGCCGGACTCGACCAGCACCCAGACGATCGAATGACCGGCAAGAATGCGCTGCACGAGGTCCGCGCGCGCAGGTGATTGGGCGATGGCGGCAACCGAGGATTCGTTCAGCGTGCCGGACCAGACGATGGAATCCGCCTTGTCAGGTCTCAACAAACGCGCCTGCGAACCGGTGATGGTCTCCAGTTTCACATTGGCACCGGAGCCGATGCCCAGCGGGCGCAGCAGGCGCGCGGCGGAACCACCGTTCATCACCCCCTCCGGCACTTCCAACCGGTAGAGGTCCCCGTGCCAGTGGTCCAGCGCGTAGCGAAACACCGGCACGGAGCAGGCGTGCGCCGACAGATGGGCGCACACCGCGCCGAGGATAAGGAAGCTCTGAAGATACGTTTGTGCGTTGCGACCCTGAACTGTAGCAGCCGACGTAAGTCGGCTCTGGTTTTGCTCCCGATCCAGTTGGAGCGGACTCACGTCCGCTGCTACAGGGTTCGTGCAGAGGAGGCGTGGAATCACTCTGGTAGAGTTGGAGTTCACTTCGATGACTTGGAAAAAGGGTGCAGTCCATCCACCCGATTTGGACGGCGTTTCATTTGTTCTGGGATGTGCGCGGCTTCGGAGCTGGTGGCAGTTTCGGCGGCTCACCGCCGGACAATGGTCCGTAGGCAAAGGACTTGGCCTGCCACTCCTTTTCATTGGGAACCAGTTCCCACTTCAAGGTGTCGCGGCTGCGGGAGATTCTATGCGGTGGCCAGCTGTAGCCGTAGAACCAGTCGTTCACCTTGCGTATCTGCCGGGGAACCGGGCTGCCCGCCGGTTTCCAGTCGAGTCCGTTGGCGGAGCGATACGCCTCCTTCTGCGTGGTGGCCAGAAACTCGGCGCCCGTCCACAGCACGCACTGGATGTCCGCGCGGGTGGCGTTGGTGGCGTTGTTCTGAAAGTTCACACCGTCCTTCGTCACTGCGAGCAGTCCGTTCTGGCCGCCAATGACGAACACGCCGTTGCCGAAGGCCACGCGGCGCAGTCCGGCCTGTTTGTCCACCTGTCCGGCCATTTGGTCCACGGTGATCTTTCCAGTGACGGGATTGAACGCCGTGACCGGCCCGTAATCTCCAGAACTCACGATGAGTCCGTTGCCTTGTGCGGAGGCGCGAATCCAATGGGTCTTTGTCGGCATCTCGGGCGTGGCGAGGAGCTGCCACTGTTCGGCGTCCGAGGTCTTGAACACCTTGCCGCGCAGGTCCACCGCATAGAGCGTGTCGCCGAAGACCTCCAGGCCGAAGATCGGCGAACTGCCCGGAATCACGCCATCAGACCATGTGCGGCCATCGCGTGTGGCGGTGATGCGACCGCTGAAGTAACCGCCGGCGGCAATGAACATGCCCTTGAAGTTCACCGCCAGATTGAGGTCGTTCTGGTCGTGGCCCGGCTTGCCCCATTCCTGATGCAACTCCCACTTCAACCCATCACGCGAGAGCATGCGATGGCCACCATGACCGACTGCGAGAAACCAGTGCTCAGCGGCACTGACTGTCGCGAGTGTTGCGCAAAACAGGCAGATCAACAGAAGAGTTCTCATAGCAGAGGCATGAAATGTTTTCCGGACAATGTGGGCGCTTATTTTGAGGGTCTGCCGAAGCACATCACCTTGCCATCCACCGTGGCGACGAACAAACGCCCCTGGGCGATGGCCATGCCATCCCAGACGGGCGGGCTGTCGAGCTTCACTTCCTGACCGAGACCACCGTCCTTGGTGGACACCATCCACAGATGCGCGCCACGCTTGCCCTCGAGGGCGGCATCCTGTTCGGCCAGTTCATCCAGGATGGCCTTGTCCTTCTGTGTCAGACGCTCGAAGGCGTATTCCTCATCCACGGTGTCGGGCGGGCCGCAGACAAAGACGGTGTTGCCCGCCATGGCCATGGCGCGGGTGAACATCGGCACGAAACGGTTCCACTGATGCTCCACGAAGCTGTTCTGGTTGGCCGCAGGCTGCGACGCAGCCTTGCCGGCGATGACCGATGGCGTGCTTGTGCCTGTGCCCTTGCGGAACCACAATGCCGCGCCAACCTTGCCTTTGCCGGTGTCCACGCCTGACAGCACGCCGTGGATGTTGTTGCCGGAATCGTCACGCGCGTCGCCGTTGTCAAAGGAGCACGCAAGCACGGCACCGTTGCCGCGTTCCGTCCCATTTCCCTGAAGCGCATGCTGGACGATGTCGCCGATGGGCAGCGCCCGGTGGAAGATGGCGAACTGATCAATCAGGCCGGTGTAAGGCTGCCCCTTGCCGTGGTCCGTCACCAGTGAACTGCCAGCGGACGCGCCCACGGAGAGACCTTGATTGGGATTCTTGCCGATCAAGCCCGCCGCCTTGGTTTGGGCCGCGAGCTCGCCGTCCACAAACAACGAGAGCGTCTTGTCCGCAGCCAGCACGCCGGCCAGGTGATGCCATCCGCCGGAAAGGGCCCGTGCCGACTGTGCGGAGGCCAGTTCGCGCTCGGCGCGCACGGAAAATGCGGGCCGCCCCTCCTGCAACGTCAGGGCGTATCCCAGCACGGCGCCGCCATGGGAGACGATCACGCCGTCCTGTCCGTCCGGCATCACCCAGGCCTCGACGGTGAGCGGCTTGTTGGAGGGATCGAGCTTGGGATCGGCATTGAACTTCACGGTGGGCACCTGGGGCGCGGCGGGGGCGGCCTTGCCCTTCGCCTTGCCCTTGGCCTTGCCGGCTTCAGCCGGGGCCACGGCCACCTTGGGTGCTTCCTTGCTCGCCGAGAACAACTGATGCTCCATGGTGGTGGTCCATTTCAGATACTTTGATTCCCGTCCGTAGCCGTAAACATTCTTGTCATCGAACACGAGGATGCGTCCAGCGGGCGCATATTTGCCGGCCTGGTAGTAGCCATTATGGCCGCCGGCGAAGTTCTTCCCATACACCCAGTAACTGCGGTGGAACCATGAGTCATCCAGGAAGCCCATGGGCGCGAAGATGTGGGCGCCTTCGCCCTGCTGTGCGCCGCCATGGCCTGCGGCATTGCCGGACACCGGGCCGATTTCATGGCGGATCCCCTTCGGATCAATCTTCTGCGAGCGCAGATACATCCACTTGCCGTCACTGGAAAGAATGTCATTAAGGCCGACAGGCATTTGGAGCGTCATGTGGCGTTCCTGCAGGTCACGTCCGGTCTCGGGGTCCTTGTCATCGTAGGCCACTTCGACCTGCTTTTTCCCTGTGGCGGCATCCAGTCGGAAGAATTTCAAACCGCCGTCCAGGAACACCGACCGGCCCGCCACAAAGCTGACGATGCCGTTCTCGACCAGCACGCTGCCATGGACAGGCCATACGCTCTCGAGCTGTTCCCATGCGGCATGGCGGATGTCGTTGGGCGCGGCGAGATAACTCCAGATCAGCACGCCGTCGCTGGCGCGCAGGCAATACACCCTGCCGTCCTTGCCGCCGAACAGAAGGCGTCCGTTCCAAAAGGTCGGCGGTGAATCCACGCGCGCCCCTGCGGTGAACTTCCAGATGGACTTGCCGTCGTTGATGTCCAGCGCATGCAATGTGTGGGCGTCCACCTGCGAAACAAACGCCTTTCCCGCCGCCACGGTGACCGCGCTGAGCGGGCCGGGCAGGTCGATGGTCCAAGCCTTGCCCATGTCGGTGAGCAGTGCTTGATGCGTGTAACCGCTGCGGGCGGCATCATGCCGGTAGGTGGGCCAGTCCCTGGCGTCCGCCGGTGTTTCATCCAGCGGCTGCCCCCAGGCGGGACCGCGTGTGAGGCGTTGTTCCTCCGGGATGGGCGTGGGATGCGGCGCCCGTCCGCCGGCCATGGCGTTGAGGCCGTCCAGCTTGGCCTCGGGATAGCAGGCGCAATTGTGCGGGCCGGCATAGGTGAGACCATTGGCGGGCAGCACGCCGTAGAGGCAGGCGCCGCGCACCCAGTGGTTCAAGTCCCAATGTTCCTTGTCGTGATCGACATACTCGATGCCTGTGCGCGAGGGCATGAGGAATTTCTCCGTGGCCTTGGCGATGTAGCAGCGGTGATGGAACCAGTAGGTGCCTTCGGGAACATCCGGGGAAAACTGTTTCTTCACTTCGCCAGTGCGCGGGTCGCGACCGGTGAATTCGCCCTTCTGGCTGCCACTCAAGGTGCCGGCGTTCCAGACGAGGCCGCCAGCCACAATCAAATCCTCGGGTGAACGGTAGCCGGATTTCTCATGGGAGGAATTCCACAGCTCCTTGCCGGTGTCGGCATCCACCCCCTTCATCGCACCGTCGCCGCCCGCATAGAGCAGGGTGTTGCCATGCAGCACAACGCGCGGGGTGTAGTTATACTCGAAGAGCTTGCGCTTGGTGGCCGAGGTGCCGGACCACTTTTCCGTGCCGTTGGCGGCGTTCAGGCAGACGAGATTGTCGCCGTTGTAATACACCACGCGTTTGCCGTCGGATGTGAGTGTCAGCGGGGCAATCTTCTTGTTGTCATGCCGCCAGAGGAGTTTGCCGGTCTTCGCATCGACGGCCACCAGATGACGGGGCTTCTCATCCCAGTTGAATTCGGTTTCGACGCGTTTCTGGTCGCCGGTGTTGAACTTGGGCGCGAAATCCGCCAATGCCCAGGATTCCGGGTTCACCAGCGTGT
>CAYQCZ010000063.1:0-12691 GCA_964415955.1 uncultured Verrucomicrobiota bacterium
TCGGTTTGCACCGCTTCGTGAGCAGCTTAAGACGGCGCTGATCTATCCGGCGCTCGTGCTGTGCGTGGGCGTGGTGATCGTTTTCTTTTTCATGACCGTGATGCTTCCCAAGTTCACGGCCATGTTCAACGACTTCAACATCGACCTGCCCACATCCACCAAGATTCTCATCGGCATCAGCAACTTTTTCAAAAACCCGGTGAACCTGGCCATCCTCGGCGGGGTGGGTGTGGCGGCCACGCTGGTGTTCATGCGCTTCCGCTCCACGCCTGCGGGACGTCGGGTGATCGACGGCTGGAAGCTCAATGCACCGGTGTTCGGCAAGGTGATGAAGCTGAATTTGTTCGGCCAGTTCGCCCGCACGCTGGCCACGCTCATGCGCAACGGCGTGCCCGTGCTGACCGCCTTGAAGATCACCGAGAAGGTCATTTCCAACGTGGTGGTGCAGGACGCGATCGCACAGACGCGCGATGCCGTGACGGATGGCAAGACGCTGGCGCAGCCGCTGGCCCGCAGCCGCATCTTCCCACAGTTGATGATCGACCTCATCAAGATCGGCGAGGAAACGGGCGATGTGCCGGGCGCGCTGGAGAATCTGGCCGACACCTACGAGCGCGAACTGAACATCGGCCTGCGTGTCATGACCAATCTCATCGAACCGGTGATGATCATCTTCATCGCGCTGGGCGTGGGCTTCCTGCTCATGGCGGTGCTCCAGGCGATGTTCAAGATGACCGGCAACATCGGGGTGAACAACCGATGAATACGCGCACGGACATGGGTCGGTTTGCACCGCTTCGTGAGCAGCTTAAGACGGCGCTGATCTATCCGGCGCTCCTGCTGTGCGTGGGCGTGGTGATCGTTTTCTTTTTCATGACCGTGTTGCTTCCCAAGTTCACGGCCATCTTCAATGACTTCAACATCGACCTGCCGATTTCCACCAAGGTTCTCATCGGAATCAGTAATTTCCTGACAGACCCGATTCACATGGCGCTACTGTTTGGCCTGTCTTTGGCAGCCGTTGGCTTAATGGTTCTAGTTCGCTCCACCCCTGCTGGGTGTCGATGGCTGGATCACTGCACGTTACGGATTCCGATGCTGGGCCGACTCATCAGACTCGATCAGACCGGTCAGTTCACCCAAAGGATGGCTGCACTTATGCGAGATGGTGAGAACCTGAACACTGCGCTGGAGATTGTTGAAAATGATTCTCAGAACCGTGCCGTCCGGGAAGCCATCAAGCAGACACGGGAGGCAATGACGAAGGGCATGTCATTTGCCGAGGCTTTGGCTGCATCTGGCATCTTTCCACAGTCGATGATTGACCGGATCAAGACTGGAGAGAATTCAGGTGATGTTGTGCAGTCGTTGGAGGATTTGTCCGATGACTGTGATCGGGAGTTGAATGTTGCCATCCGCTTTCTGAACAAGGCCATCGAGCCAGGAATGATTGTCTTAATCGCTTTGGGCGTCGGGTTCCTGCTCTTTTCCGTGCTCCAGGCGATGTTTATGATAACCGGCAACATCGGGGTGAACAGTCGATGAACCTTCATTCCCATCGCGCGGCGGCGTTCACGCTGCTGGAGTTGCTGATTGTGATGGGGATCATTGCGATCATGTTCGGCGTGGGCGTGCCCGCCTTCGTGCAGTCGCGGCAGAAAAAGCCCATGCTCGAATCGGTGGAGGCGCTCATGGAGGGCCTCAAGCAGGCGCGGGCGACGGCCATTCTCACCGGCAGCCCCACGGACTTTGTCATTCGCATGGAGGATCGCTCATTGAGCATCCAGCGGGCTGCCGGGCCGGCCCCGGAGCAGGGCGAACTCAACACCCGCATGACCTCCAGCGCACAGCAGAATTATTCCGGCCGCATTTCGGATGAAGTGAAGATCGAAATGCTCTTCGTGAACCTTCAGGACGTCAGCATGCTGGAGGAAGTGTGCACACGGTTTCATCCCAACGGCACCAGCGATGAATTCACCATCGTGCTGCATTCGCACGACAATGAGTGGCGGAAAATCTCGCTCGAGATCATCACCGGCCTGGCCAGGATGGAGACGGACCACACCAAGTTCATGAACAAATGAACCTGCGCGCCTCCAGTTCTCCGTTTCCAGGCAGTCCGGTGGCTTTCAGCCTGCTGGAGGTGATGATCGCGCTGGCAGTGTTCTTCATTGCGACGTTCTCCATTCTGGAGCTGGTGTCGCGCAACTTGAAGATGGCCCGTGCCGTGCAGCAGACCTTCATCGATCCCGGCATTCTTGCCTCGGAACTCTCCATCACCAATGCGCTGGAGGAAGGCTCCGAATCGGGGGATTTCGGCACGCTCTATCCCAACGCCACATGGACGCGGGACACCGTGCTGGCCTCCACCAACGGACTGTATCAGGTCGATTTCATGGTGTTCGAGACCACCAGCAGCGGCAGCGTGCGGACCAATGGGCTGAGCATTCTGCTGTATCGGCCCCAGTCCACCACGGCGGCGGGCGGTGGCTCCACATTGCGACGCGGAGGTGGCCGGTGAAGCTTTCATTGCCAGCTCAATCCAGGCGCGGCCAGATGGCGTTCACGCTCATCGAAATCCTGTTGTCCATGGCCGTGCTGACCATCGTGATGACATCCATCTACCAGACCTGGATGGCGATCATTCAGGCGACGGAACGTGGCGAAAAGGCGGCGGCGCAGGCGCACCGCTCGCGCATGGCGGTGCATACGGTGGAAACCGCAATTGCCGGCACCACGATGTTTGCCGAGAACATCACCTATTACAGCTTCGATGTGGACACCACGGGCGATTACGCCTTGCTGAGCTTTGCCGCGCGTCTGCCATCAACCTTCCCCGGCAGCGGCATGTTTCCTGGCCAGCCGCTCAGGCGGGTGACCTTCTCGGTGGACCCCGGTGATGGCGGCAACAACCTTGTGCTGCGGCAGCAGCCCTTGCTGGAAGTGGTGGACAGCGGGTTGGAGCCGTATTCCATCGTGCTGGCCCGGAACATCGACCGTTTCGAGGCGGAGTTTTGGGACACCAACGCGCTCGACTGGGCTTTTGACTGGGCCTACACGAACCAGCTCCCGCCGCTGGTGCGCATCACCATGGCGTTTGGCAACGAGCAAAACCAGGTGCTGGCCGACGAGGATATCGTGTCCAAGGTCGTGTCCATCCCGGCGGAGGCGGTGACACGGGAATTCCAACTGGCATCCGGCGCGGCGGGTGCCAATCGTGGTGGTGGTGGCAACACGGTGATCATTGGCCCGGATGGGCAGCCCATTCGCGTGCCAGGCGGAGGCGGCAACAATCGCGATGGCCGTGGTGGTGACGGTCGTGACGGCCGGGGTGGAGATCCCCGTGGTGGCGGACGTGATGGAAGGGGTGGCAACCCGCAGTTTCCCCCGGGCTTCGGTCCCGGCGGCCAGAACCAGCGTCCGGGTGGATTTCCCGGCCAGGTTCCAGGGCAGGGAGGGCAGCGTCCGGGCGGTGGCGGGCAGGGTGGTGGATTTCCGGGTCAGGGTGGTTTCCCCGGTCAAGGCGGCGGAGGCGGTCCACGCCGTTGAATCATGCGTATTACCATTTCCAACCAGCGTTCAGGCGTCGCGCTCATCATCGTGATGATGGTGATTGTCGCGCTGGGGATTCTGGCGGGCACGTTCAGCCACACCATGAAGGTGGAGACCACGCTGGCGCGCAGCTCGACCAGTGAGAGCGAGATGGAATGGCTGGGGCGCAGCGGCGTGGAGCTGGCGCGGTATGTCCTCGGCCTGCGGATGACCATCCCCAACGAATCCAAATGGGCGGGCGGGCCGCTCGGGACCAACGAAGTGCTCATGAACATCTCGCTGGAGAATGTGCAGGTGGGGCGTGGCACCTTCTCACTGAAAATCATCGACCTTGAACGCAAGATCAACATCAACCTCGCCGACCAGGCCATCCTGACACGGGCACTCACGGTGATGGGCGTGGATTTTTCGATGCAGACGCCGATTGTGAATTCGATCCTCGATTGGAGGGACACCGACGACTACACGCTCACCGACGGAACCGAGAGCGATTATTACATGAGCCTGAGTCCGCCTTACATGGCCAAGAATGGCCCCCTTGATGAGATCTCCGAGTTGCTGTTGATTCGTGGCATCACCGAGCAGCCTGCCATTTACTGGGGTGCTTCCGCCACGAATGTCATGGTGATGCCCGCCATGACCGGTCCTCTTTCACGGTTGCGGAGCCAGCAGGCCGTGACTTATCCCGTAGGGCTCAAGGATCTATTCACCACCATCAACCAGGGCCGCGTGAACGTAAACACCGCCTCGCCCGAGGTGCTGCAGGTGGTGACGGGCCTTGAGGAAGCCATGGTCACATCCTTCTTCCTCAACCAGCGTCGTGGTCCCGACCAGATGGATGGCACGGAAGATGACATTCCCTTCCAGAATGAATCGGCCTTCGGCTCGTTGCTCGGTGGAGGCCAGAACGCAGCAACCAGCGTGCTGGGCGTGCGCAGCGCCACTTTTGAAGTCACCGTCACCGCCGAGCTTGGCGGTCGCACACAGGAATTCGTCGCCATCGTCGCCACCCAGAATCCGCAAAACGTGCGCATCCTCTCCTTCGTTCGGATGTGAGACCCGCTCTACTACAGATTGCCGGTAGAACGCCCGGCACGCACATTGTCACCCTCTCCCTTTGTGGAACAAGGGGAGAGGGCTGGGGTGAGGGGTTGACCTGGAAGTCGTGGGCAGCCGCACCCCTCATCCGGCCTCCGGCCACCTTCTCCCCTCGCTGCGCGAAGGGAGAAGGATCGCATCGCACTCTATTCTACTGGATTTCTCCGGCAATCGGTATGAGCAGGTGGGCCGTTGCCAGCGAATGAAAATCTTACCTTTCCTGCAACCAGGTGAGCGATGGCCGGTCCACCGTGCGCAGAAATTCCGCCTCAGTTTCCTCCACGGCCTGACCGCGGCTCTCCAGTCCATCCAGGAACATCACCATGTCGAACGGTGAATCGCCGCGTTCACGTCCACGGACATGCATGCGCACCAGTTCAGTGGGCGGCAGCGTCATGCGCCCCATCACGTTCACCAGTTCGAAATGCACTGCGCCGTCGTAGCAGCGATACACCAGCTCCGTGCAGACGAGCTTGTCCGTGCTGAAGAAATCGAACTCAAAATCATAAGGCTTGCCCAGATGGCTGAAGGCCTCGGCGATGGCGTCATGGAGTCGCGCCCTGCCGACCTTGGGCCGAAGCACGGCCGCTGAGTCCGCGATGCCAATGCAGTGCTCCAGCGTGGTCATGCGCACACCGCGCGGCACCGCTTCAAGGATCATGTGCTCATGACCTTCCTCGTCACGCTGCACAAAGGCCTGCCAGTGCGCCGCGATGCGCGGATCATCCGCCAGCCCCATGCGCTGCAGGTCACCCGCTGAACCCACGTAAAGCGCCGCGTGCGCCCAGTAACCCGGCATGAAGGCACGCGAGAGAAACCAGTTCTGGCGTTCGATCAGAATGTCACCGGGCTGGAGTCGTTGTCGCATGGCGGCGAGCTGCTCCGGGCGGATCAGTGCCTTCCCCGCACGCGGCTGGCGCACGCGGGTGTCGCCCACCCAGGTGGACACGAGCGACTGGCCCCAGTAAATCGCGGATTTGCCCATGGCTCCGGCCTCCCTGGCGACGGCGGTGGTGCGCTTCTCCATTTCAGGTGCGTTGGCTGGCGCCCTTGCCAGCGCGTGTTCCACGGCCTGATGATAGAGCGCGTAAGGCGCTTCGGTGAACAGCCCGAGACGGCGGAATGCCGCTTCGCGCCGTGCATATTCCGTGAGCGCGGATTCCAGCATCTCGCGGTTGTCCTTTTGCTGGAGGTTGAAGCGCACGGTGTCGAACAGGTTGGCGGGAATCTCCCAGCGCGGCTCCGGTTCGTTCAGCTTGCGGATGGCCTCCGGGCTGTGCTCGAACAGGCTGACAAAGCGGCTGGAGAGGTCGAACAATGTTGCGCCACCGGTGAATGCGAGCAGAAAGGCCCGCGCCTGGGATGGCTCATCCGCGAGTTGGTGATAACCCTGATAACGCCAGATCAGTCGCAACAACTCCGCGCGTGCACTCAGATAATGGAACAACAGCCTCCGCACCGTGTCGTCGTCCTCCTGCCTGAGAAAGGATCGCCTGCCGGAATCAAATTCAGCCTTCACCTGCAATGCGTCGGCTTCGAGTTCGCGGATGTTCCGGATCACATCGGCCAGCACGGCCTCGTCCTCGATGAGAAGCCTGCCCAGTGCGGTGGAGGAGAGCCGCTGAAGCTGGGGACCACCATCGGCCAGTTCTGGAAGCAGGTCGGGGCGTGATTGAACCCGCAACCAGGCGGCCACGGTCATGCCCACCAGCAGGGCGATCGCAGCGGCAGCGGCAAAGACGGCCCGGCGGTGCCATGAATGGCGGCTGGAGACATCCGGTTCAGGAGGTTTCTCCACGGCATAGGCGCGCTCCAGTTCCCCGAGCATGCGGCCAATCTCCTGTTGCTGCCTTCGCCATGCCAGAAGCTGCGGGCGGATGCCGATTGTCCTCAATTCATGCCACCAGTCCGACAGCACCACGCGCATGGTCCGGGTGTGGGACAGTGCGAAAACTCCTGCCGGGATCATGCACACGGCCCATGCAGTGGCGACGCCCGGACGGAAATAGCCGGACATCCACCACCACACGACGGCATACCACAGCGCGTAGATGGGCAGCCCGAATCCGAGACGGGTGAGCGAGCGTGTCATGCGGCCTGCGGCTTCAAACTTTGCCGCCAGCAGGCGTGTGACAATGAATGGCAGCAGGTGATGCAGTGCGCCCAGCAGCGTGGGAATCAGGCCAAGCACGATGCCCGTCGTCCGGCTCAGCAGCCGGCACCAGAGGGAAAGCCGTTCATACCTTACGGCCAGCGAACGCACGTCCAGTCCGGCGGCGGCGAGTTCGCGCCGATGCCGTTCCACGGCGACGGCCACCCTCAGCGCGCGATGGCGGTCGTGTTCCATGAAGTGGTTGACTGCATCGGCGATGCGCTTGCGCTGGCGCAGGGCGCTGATGGGGTCCGCGGCCCGGCGGTCGCCGTCGGGAAGAAGGATCTCCAGGTCGCGCAGAAAAGGCTCCCATGCGCCATCGTTCAGATGAATGACCACGGCCTTGAGTCGCTGGTCAATCTCCCGTGTCAACGCGCGCATGGCGGCGCGGTCTTCGCTGAAATCCCGCCGCCTGACCGGAGACGTTTCTTGCTGTGTCGTTTCGGTTCCGGAAGGTTCTGCATGACTTTGCAGCCAGTCATCCAGTGCAATTGGTTCCCCCACCTGGACCCAGACGGAACTGCGGAATTGCTCCTTGCGTTGGTAATTGATTCCGACCGGGACGATCACCAGACCGCTGGTGCCGCCGGCATGCGCCTGCAGGGCCATTCTTGCGGCTCCTGTTTTGATCTGGTCCAGCTTGAGTTCATCGTGGCTCCTTCCCTCGGGGAAAATGCCGACGGCTTCGCCGCGTGCCAGTTGCGCGGCTGCCGCCGCCAGGGTTTCGGCGTTCTTGGCCACCTGTGCGCGGTTGTCCACGCCGCGATAGGCCGGGAGCATGCCCAAGGCCTTCATCAGCGGCCCCAGCACGGGTTCGTCGAACAACGGCGCCTTGGCCATGAAACGGATCGGACGACGTGTGGCAATGCCGATGATGACGGGGTCGATGAGGGAATTGGCGTGGTTGGCGACGAAGAGCACCGGGCCGACTCCAGGCACCCGCTCGCGTCCGGTCACCACGACATCCGGGTAGTAGAGGCTGACCAGCGTGCGAACGGCTTCGCGCGCCAGCGTGCCAACGGTGTCTTTCCAGCCGGGCATCACATGGGCTTGACGTTCACTGGCTCAACCAGCCGCCATCGATCACGATGTCCGTGCCGGTGATGAACTTGGAATCTTCCGAGGCGAGGAACACGGCCAGCGCGCCCATGTCCTTCACATCGCCCCACATGCCGATGGGGATTTTGGCCAGGAACTGCGCGTTGGCCTGGGGGTCATTGATGACCGGCAGGTTCATTTCCGTGGCAAATGGTCCGGGGCTGATGCCGTTGACGGTGATTTTGTCCGCTGTGAGTTCAAGCGCGAGCCTTGGTGAAACCAAGCAGGCCGGCCTTGCTGGAGCAATAGGCTGTGCGGCCCGCCAGGCCGACATGGCTGAGAATGGAGGTCATGTTGATCACGCGTCCGTAGCCGGCGGCCTTCATGTGCGGCACCATGGCCCGGCTCATGAGGAACACCGCGGTGAGGTTCGTGTCAATCACCTTGCGCCAGTCGTCCAGTTTGTAGTCCAGCAGATTGCCGCGGATGTTGATGCCGGCGTTGTTGATGAGAATGTGGACGGTGCCAAACCTCTGCACGATGTCCAGCGAGAGCTTCGCCACGGCGCTTTCGCAGGTCACATCCGCCTCGAATGTGGCCGCCTCGCCGCCCGCCCCGGTGATCAATGCCGCCACTTCGGCAAGCTTTGCAGGGTCGCGGGCGACCAGCGCGACTTTCGCGCCTGCATCCGCCAGAGCCAGCGCCATGCTCCTGCCCAACCCGCGGCTGGCACCGGTGACGACGGCGGTTTTTCCTGAAAGTTTCTTTTCGCTCATGTGAAGATGGTGGTGGTGTGTGTCAACAATGGGGTTCAGGTTAGACATCGAACCAGCCAAGGCCAAGCGAGTTCCTGCTGTGATGGGTTTCAAGCGCGGGTGCCGTCCGGGGAGGGGCGTCCTGCACTCATGATTGAACTGAGCTTTTGCTTCAGTTCGTCATTTGAGAACGGTTTCTGAATAAACCCGGCCAGTCCCTCACCGGTGAACTGGCTGACAGCTTCCTCCTCGGTGTAGCCGCTCATGAGCAGCACTTTCACATCGGGCTTGATGCTCCGCAGCAGGTGAAATGTCTGCACGCCTCCCATGCGGGGCATGGTCAGGTCCAGGAGGACCAGGTCCACCGTTTCCTGCATTCGCCGGAACTTTTCAATGCCTTCCACGCCATCCGCTGCGGTCATCACATTGCAGCCTTCCGCCTCGAGCAGCCGCCTTGTCACATGCCGCACAGCCTCCTCATCGTCGATCACGAGGACAACGCCTCCCCCGGTGCGTGGCGTGGATGCCTGCCCGGCCGGGCTGTGAGGCATGGTCTCCGCAAAGGGCAGGTAAATGGTGAATGTTGATCCTTCGCCGGGTTTGCTCTGGACATTCAGTCCGCCCTTGTGAACGCGCACAATGCCCTGCACCGCGGCAAGACCGAGCCCGCGCCCCATGAACTTCGTGGTGTAGAACGGATCGAAGATGCGGCTCATGACGGAAGGTGCCATGCCCGGTCCGGTGTCCGTGACAACAAGGGCGGCATGAGGGCCGGGGGACAGGTTGTTTGGAAACTGCAAGTGCCGGATGTCCTCCGCGCTGAGAGCAACCATGCGCGTGCCGGCCTGTATCTCACCCTCGTGCTGGCCGATCGCCTCGGAGGCATTGGTGACCAGGCTCAGGAGAATCTGCCGCAACTGACCTTCATCGCCCGCAACGGGCGGAAGACTTGCATCCAGGGTGAGATTCAATCGGACTGCCTTGCCAAGGGCCGAACGCAACAGGGGCTCGCTTTCCCTGATCAGGGCGGACAAATCCACCGGCTGTGTGCTCATGCGCACATGTCCGGAGTAGGCGAGCATCTGGCGGCAGAGATCGGCCGCCCGTGTGGAGGCGGACATGATTTCGGACAGGCACGGTTGCAGGGGGGAATCGGAGTCCAGTTCCAGGCGGATGAGGCTGGCGTTGCCCAGGATGACGGTGAGCAGGTTGTTGAAATCATGGGCGATGCCGCCGGCGAGGACGCCGAGGCTCTCCAGCCGCTGGGTTTCCTCCAGTTTGCGCTGCATGTTCTGTCGTTCGTGTTCGGCATGCACACGCTCCGTGATGTCCTGGGCCGTGCCGGTGAGGCGGATGACTTCGCCGCTTTCATCTGAGACCGGATGTGCGACGCCCTCGAAATAGCGCACGCTGCCCCGGAGGTCCGCCACCCTGAAGCGGACAACATCCTTGAGGCCCGTTTTCACGGCGCGCCCAAAGCATGCACGGATTTCCTCACGGTCCTCGGGGTGGATGATTTCAAGAAACTGTTCGAAGGAGGGGCAGCCATCGGACGGGTCCATTCCGAAGAGGTGATACATTTCCGAGGACCACCAGCCCTGGCCGGTGGACGGGTCCAGTTCCCAGCTTCCCAGCCTGGCTGTGGCCTGGGCATGTTCGAGGCTGGCTGTCAGACGCCGCAGTTCCTCCTCGGCCCGTTTGCGCCCGGTGATGTCACGGCTGACCCCCACAATGCCGAGCACCGCCCCCTCCTTGCTGAACAGGGGCATCTTGGATGTGAGATAGGTGCCGCTGCGGCCTGAGGCGTCCACGAATGGCTCCTCTCGCTCATAAATGGCCTGGCGGCTGCGCATGACCTGCAGGTCGTCCTGTTCGTAGATGGCGGCGATGTTCCCTGGGAAGAACTCCTGAACGCTCTTGCCGATCGCGTCCGTGGCCCGGTCAAGTCCGAGGGTTTTCCGGTTGGCCTCGTTGATGAGGATGAACCGGCCCTCCGTGTCCTTGACATAGATGCATTCATGGAGGCTGTCGATGAGCGTGCGCAGGAGCGCGTGCTCCCGGTGCAGATCATCCTCGACCTTCCGTCTTTCGATGGCAATGCGGACCATCTGTGCTGCACGATCGGTCAAGTCCCTCTCTGCCGGCAATGGCCTGCGCGGCTCGCGGTAATACACGGCGAAGGTCCCCAGCACGGAGCCGGAGCGGTCGAGAACGGGGGTGGACCAGCAGGCGCGCAGGCCGTGGTCGAGCGCGGCCTTGCGCCCGTGCAGCCACAGGGGGTCGGTGGAAATGTCCTCCACGATCACGGGTTGCCTGCGGAAGGCCGCCGTGCCGCAGGAGCCTGCAGAGGGGCCTATGGGAATGTCGTCCGCCATGCACGTGTAGGTCTCGGGCAGGCTGGGGCCGGCCCCATGCCTGAGCCGGGAGCCGTCTTTGTCCGCCAGCAGCACGGAACAGATCGCCCCGGGGCATAATTGCTCCAGCCCGCGCAGCAACTGCGTCAGCAGTTCGTGCAGGGGCATGCTTCCCGCAATGAGCCCCAGACCGTCGCGCTCCCAGGCCAGCAGCCTTTCATTGCGCACGTGTTCGGTGATGTCGGTTTCCACACCATCCCATACCGTGGATCCATCCGGCAGATTCCTGGGCATGGCGCGGGCTTGAAACCAGCGGATTTCGCCGTCCTCCCTGCGACGCCGGTATTCGAGGCGGAAAGGCAGTCTGTCACGCCCCCCGAAAGTGAACATCCTTCTCAGGTCCGCCGCGTCATCTTCGATGACGTTGGCATAGGCCGCCGTTGGGTCCTCATAGATTTCCTGCGGCGTGCGTCCGGTGACGTGCTTCACGCCTGCGCTGAGATACTGAAACGTCATGCTGCCATCATGCAGGATGGAACATTCGTAGAGCATGGTTTGCGGCAGGTTGTCGCCGATGGATTTCAAGCGCTGCTCGCTTTCGGCCAGGTCGTTGATGGCTTCTTCGCGCTCGGTGATGTCCATGGCGGTGCATCCGAGCCATGGCCTTCCATCCTCGCCGGGGAAGGGGAAGCGTGTGACAAGCCATCGCCGCAGTCCTTGTTCCGGATCGGGAAATCTTTCCATTGTCTCCAGTTTCTTCCCGCCCTCGAGCGCCTTCCTGTCGGCTGCTGAAAGGTGTTCCGCCAGGGACTGAGGAAGGAAGTCCATGTGCGTCATGCCTGAGACCGTCTTGTCAGGATTGATGTGGAACAGGCTGCGGAAACGCTTGTTGGCGAAGCGCAGTCGCAGATCGCCGTCCAGCAGCCAGGCGGCCAGCGGTGTGTGATCCATGTAGGTCCGGAAGCGTTCCTCGCTGGTTTGGATGCGATCGGTGGCGGTCCTGAGCTGTTCATTGCGCAGACGCGCCTTGCGGGCGAGCAGTTCGGCACGCCGCCCAAGGGTCAGCACACTGATGCCCGCCAGGAAGGAAAAGCCCAGGCCGCCCACCAAATACAACGCGGGTGGGATGGTTGGAGGAGTCGGAGATGCCTGTGCTGCCTGGCGCATCCACAAGAAGCCTGCCGTGGACAGTCCCGATCCCAAGAGGACAACGATCGCAGCCAGCATGCGCTGCGAACGGTTCGAACCCTTGGAATCCCCTGGATCTCCTGCCCACGTCACAAGACGATTCAGCACGTTTTATGGGGATTTGCCACCATAAACTCGCGCAACAACACCAGTCTTATGTGAGGCGGGCTGATGCAACACCGGGCGGACGCATGGCATGAAGCCGGTCGCCCCCCTTTTCCGGGATGTGCCGGGCGGGTGTGATGGCCCGGGCGGCGCGGTCGCTTCAGCCATTCCGGCCGCAGCAGTGCTTGAACTTGCGTCCGCTCTTGCAGGGGCAGGGGTCGTTGCGGCCCACCTTGGGGCCGGTGCGCACCGGCTTGATTTTTTCCGCCTCGCTCGCGGCTTCGCTGACAAGGTCGGCACCCGTCGGCTCCGGCTTTTGGGATGCCTGGTCGAAGGCGCTGGTCGTTTCGTGTGTGGCGCGCTGGCTGAGTTTGCCGAGGAAGCTCTGGTAGGCGGTGAGGCTTGAGGCGCTGCGGAAGATGTTGTGACAGATCTCGGTCTTCAAGTTG
>CAYQCZ010000064.1:0-12559 GCA_964415955.1 uncultured Verrucomicrobiota bacterium
GTGGACCTCACGGTGAAGACTGTGAAGGAAACGAGCTACGAGGAAATCTCCGCCGCCATGAAGAAGGCCAGCGAGACCTACCTCAAGGGCATCCTCGAATGGACATCGGACGAAGTGGTCAGCAGCGACTTCATTCACTCGACCTCGTCATCAATCTTTGACGCCGGCTCCGGCATCGGCTTGAACAGCCGCTTCTTCAAGCTGATCAGCTGGTATGACAACGAGTGGGGCTACAGCAACCGCGTCGGCGACCTGCTGAAGACGGAAAACCCTCGGTTCAGTAACTGGCCGGTTTCTGCATCAACTCGATTTCGTAACCCTCCGGCGCGTCGATGAACGCAAAGCCGCTGCCGTTCTCCTTGATCGTCGGGCCATCGGAATACTTGAGTCCATGCGCGGTGAGGTGTTTGCCAAATTCCTCCAGGCTCTCCACCTCGAACGCGAGATGTGTCAGATCGGTCTGCACCTGCACCGGGCCGCTGTCCGGAAAGTAACAAATCTCAATCAACTCCTCGCTGCCGGGTGTGCGCAGGAACACCAGTTCCGAGCCACGAGGTGATTTGTGGCGGCGCACTTCGTCCAGTCCCAGGATGTTCTTGTAGAAGTTCACCGTGCGTTCCAGATCGTTCACACGGTAACGGGTATGCAGCAGTTTTTTGACCTTGTTCATGGATGAAGGAATGGCTGATTTGAGTTACTTCGTCTGTGGGGTGGCATCGCCCTTGGCCAGGCCGAGCGCCCATTTGATGCCTTCGAGAATGTGCTTCTGGTAGGCCCTGGAAACTTCGGGGGAATTCTTCCGTCCAGGCATGGCCGGATTGTCATCCCACATGTCCTCGCGGTGGCCGAGTGACGTGTAGAACACCTTTCCCTTCCCGTAATTCTTGCACCAGGCGATGGGATAATGACCCGGGGTTTTGTCGTTGGGATGTTTGTCGAGGGAAAGCAGGTTGTGAACCGTGGAGCGATCGTAGTTGTTCAACTGGTAGATCTCATCGAACACCGTCCACTGTGCGGGAAGATGTTTGCAGGCGGCATGCGCGGCATCGTCATTCAGGCAGGTCACCTCCACCTGCGGACCGTGGGTCTTGAAATCGCCGCCAATCATCTTCACATACGGATGCACGGGATTGTTTCCACGAAAGGTGTCTGTGGCGCTGTGCATGCCGATGAAAGCCTTGCCGAACTCGATCCATTTCAAGAATCCCTCCACATCAGGCAACGGCAGGTTGCCCGTGGTGTTGGCAAAAATCACGCCGTCATACTTCTTCAAGGATTCAAGCGACAGTTTATCGGCAAGCACCGCCTTGCGATCGGCGTCGTATTTTTTAAGAGCTGCCTTGATGCTGGCTTCGTCCGCAGTGTAGGCAGCCAGGGCCTCTTCGTAGCGTTTCGTCGCCTGACCATCGCGCTTGGCATCACCCGATGGCTTTGGAGGATTGGGCTTGTTCATCACCTTGGGCGGCGTCACACGCGCGTAATCCACGGTGAACACGCCGCTTTCTTTTCCAATCCGCTCAAGAATGACCTCCGCCGTCTCTATGGAACTGTGGCGGAAGCCCGCAGTGACAGTCACGACGAGCAGTTTCCTGGGCTCGGCGGCGTGAAGTGCAGATGCTGCAACCACCAGCATGGCCGCACAAACTGCGGCGCGACGGGACAGGTTGAATTTGAATGCTTTGATGTTCATATGAAAAGGCGCGTTGATCAGATGTTCATGGGTGAACGCCCATCGTTTTCATGCCTGCCGCACTGCCGGTCAAGGCGGGATTGAGATTCATTTTGAACCGGCAAAACCCAGTTCCCTGCGATGCTTCCACAAATCCCCGGGTTTGAAGATGCCAGCCGGGGTGATGATCCCTGTGATCAAATCAGGCGGCGTGACATCGAACCCCGGATTGCATGCGCCGGAGGAGGGATTCGCCACGCGCACCTGCAGCCTTCGCCCACGCGCATCCACACCCCACGCGCCGAGCACTTCCATGGCATCACGTTCCTCAATGGGGATGTCAGCACCTTTGCGCAGGTTCCAGTCGATGGTGGACAAGGGAATGGCCACGTAAAACGGGATGCGATGCCGGTGTGCGAGCACGGCCTTGGTGTAGGTGCCGATCTTGTTCGCCACTTCACCTGTGCGGCCCAGCGTTCGATCCGAACCCACGATCACCATGTCGATGTGGCCGCGCTGCATCAAATGCCCGGCGGCATTGTCGGCGATGACTTGATGGGAGACGCCCTGCTGCGCCAGCTCCCACGCCGTCAATGTGGCCCCCTGGCACCGCGGACGCGTTTCGTCGCAGAAGACGTGAAACCTTGTTCCCCCTGCATGGGCGGCATACATCGGTGCCGTGGCGGTGCCGACATCGACACACGCCAGCCAGCCGGCGTTGCAGTGCGTCAGGAGCCGCATGCCGTCCCGGATCAACCCGGCTCCATGACGGCCTATGGCGGCGCATTCCTCCACGCTCTCGTCTGCAAATCGTTCCGCTTCACGCACGGCCGCAGACTGCTGGCGATGCACGCCATCCTCATGTTGAATCGCTCCAAGGATCCGCACCATGGCGTTGACCGGGTCCACGGCGGTTGGGCGGGCTTCCTTGAGGACTTTGAAAACACGCTGCTTGTGGGCTTCAAACTGCGCTGCCGATCTGCCCTTGAACGCCATCAATCCCTGGGCAAGTCCGTAGGCGGCGGTGGCGGCAATGGCCGGTGCCCCCCGCACAATCATGTCACGAATGGCGCAGGCGGTGTCACGGTGGTCCGCCGTCTGCACCACCTTGAACTGATGCGGCAGGAGACGCTGCTCGATCAGATGAACCCGGTTGGTGCTCGGTTCATACCAGACCGACCTGAAACTGCGGGAACTTCCACGGTGACGAACCTTCATTCCGGTGATACTCCCGCCGCCAACGGCCCGCATTCAACCACAAATGCACATTGAAGAAAAAAGGCGCCCGAAAGCGCCTTTGATGAAGTCACAAGGGGCGTGCCTGCGGCTCAGTTCACAAACGTCAGCTCATTGGTGAGCAGCAGGACCTGGGCATAGCGCTCCCAGACATCCATCGGACGTTGTTCCGTGGCGGATGGACCGCTGAAATCCATGCGCGCATTCCACTCGCGTTTGCCGTCCACACCTGCGGCGGAAGATGCGGAGGAATGCAGTTTCAACACCGGAGACCAGGTGAATGTGTCAAAGTTTGGATCGCGCATGCAAAGCACGACGAAATCAATCGTGTCCCCCTTGGAAACGGGGATGCGGGTGATCTTGGTGGGCATCTGCTTGTTGGCCACCATGTAGCGCCCGATCTCGCCCAGCCTGCTGGAAACGATCAATCCCACCACGCCGTCGCCGCGCTTGTCCGTATGGCCGATGCTGCCGTCCAGTTCCACATTGCCGTCGGCGGGGGATGTCCAGCGCCGGATGGCGGCGGTCTTGATGCTGGGCCCGGGGTGGCCGCCCTGGGCGGTCAACGACAGCATGCCATAGGCACGATCGAACGTTTCCAGGGCGGTCCATGTCGCCTTTTCACGCGAGAAGTAGCCCATGGGGGCAAATCCGCGCACGCGTTTGGTGAGCGCGTCGTATTCACCGAAGCCATACTGCCAGATGGGTCCGACATACTGCCTTGCAGTCACGCCCCCGCCGTTGCTCTCGAGATACCGCGAGGACAGTGTCATTTCGGAGGCCGTTGGCTCGCGCTGGTAAATCAAGCGGTAAAGGAGTTTCACCCGTTCGGCATCGTCCGTGAGTCCGGCAAAATCCTGACGCATCACCAGATTGCGGGACTGCTCGACGACCAGCGGGTTGTTCATGAGGAACAACGCCTGCTGGGGCACGGTGGTGTTGTAACGCTGGCCGGTGGTCAGGTCCGGATTGGCAAAGTCAAACGTCACAAACATGGACGCCAGATTGCGCCGGTCCACCATCCCATACACGGTCCGGCGTGTGGGGAACGGCTCCGCAGCGAGGTTCACAGGCGGCCCGCCCATGGTCAGGTCCAGCTTGCCGCCAATGGCAAGGATGCTGTCCCTCAGCACCTCGAAGTCCACGCGCCGGACGTTCTGACGCCAGTGAAGCAGGTTGGCGGGATCGATCTGCGCGAACCGCGGATTGTCATCGCTGACCTGCTGGTAGGTGTTCGACGTGACGATGAGGCGCACGAGCTTTTTCACCGACCAGCCGTTGTCCATGAAATAGGCGGCCAGCCAGTCGAGCAACTCCTGGTTTGCGGGCGGGTCGGCGCGCGTGCCGACGTCATGGGGCGAACGGATGAATCCCTCGCCGAAGAGGTGCATCCAGACGCGGTTCACAAACACGCGGGCGGTGAGCGGGTTGTCCTTGCTGGCAATGGATTTCGCCAGCTCAAGACGACCGCTGCCAATCTTGAAAGGTGTCGGCTCGCCTTCGGAAAGGGCTTCGAGGAAGGCGCGGGGCGCTTCATCGCCCAGATTGCGGGCATTGCCGCGGATGAAAACACGCGTGTTGCGGGGGCTGGGATTGTCGGCCACCACCATGGCGCGGGCGGGCGACCCCGGGTGGTTCATCTGGAGTGTGACCATGCGCGAGCGAATGGCCTGCTCCTGGCCCTGGATGCGCTGCCCCAGCATGCCACGGATGGCGCGTTCATCCGGGTTGCTCGGACCGTTTTTTCCATACAACAACTGGCGGATTTCCTCCCAGTCCTTGTCCGCAAGGGGCGGGACCTCCGTTTTTCCGAAGCGCGTGGCGGAGGCCACGGCGTCCCGCCACATGTCATCGGCCTTCTTGAACAAGCGGTCGTAACGGATGCTCAAATCCGCCATGGACGACGGAGGCGCGCCCAGCATGGCCTGCGCCACCCATCGATTGACTGATTTCTTGGGATCCTTGTTGGCGGAAAACTCGGTGGCCAGTTCCTTGGATTTGGAGGCAAAGTCCGCAGGGCCAAGCTTGGCAAACTCCACCCAGGGGGCCAGCACGGGATCATGCCTGCGCTGGGCGTTGCGGAGCGCGGCGTCCCACCGGCCGAAGATGCCGTTTTCCAAACGACGGTTGTTGGCCACAAAAATGTTGCGGTTGATGGTGTTGGTGGGCTGGTTGACCTCCCAGTGCACATACATGTAGCGGGCGGCATTCGTCCGGGCGGCCACCAGCACCTCGCCTTGAACCTTGTTGATGAAGTCCTCCCGTTCCTTCTCAAGTTTTGCCATCTCACGCTGGAACTCCAGATACTCGGGGCTGGAGGTGGCCACCTGTTCGATGACGGGCAGCTCTCGAGGTTCGTTGATGCTGTTGAAGATGCCGTGCAGCGCGTAGTAATCCTTCGTGGGAATGGGATCAAACTTGTGGTCGTGACAGCGGGCGCAGGAAACGGTCAGTCCAAGAAACCCCTTCGTAACAGCATCAATCCGGTCGTCGATGACCTCGTTGTTGTCGTTGTTGAACCGCTTGCCCACGGTGATGAAGCCCAGCGCGGCCAGTGACTTGTTGTCCTTCAAATCACCGAGCTTGTCGGCGGCAAGCTGTTCCAGGATGAAACGATCAAACGGCTTGTCGTTGTTGAAGGCCTCGATCACGTAGTCCCGATACGTCCACGCATATGGAAAGCGGGCATCCTCGTTGTTGTTGTTCACGTCCCCCTTCGTGTCGGAATACCGGGCCACGTCCAGCCAATGCCGGCCCCAGCGCTCGCCGTATTGGGGGGACTTCATCAGGCGGTCCACAAGCTTGTCCGTGGCATTGGCCGAACGGTCCTTCACGAAGGCATCGAACTCATCGATCGTTGGTGGAAGCCCCACCAGGTCGATGTTGATACGGCGGATGAGAGTGCGGTTGTCAGCGCGCTTGCTGGGAGTCATGCCCTTGGCTTCAAGCCCGGCCAGGATGAAAGCATCAATCGGGTTCCTGACCCATGACTTGTCCTTCACCTCCGGCACGGACGGCTTTTTGACCGGCTGAAACGCCCAGTGTTTCAGGGCAATGTCGCGCACGCTGACATTGATGAGGCTGCCGTCACGCGGGTCCGGCGCGCCCATTTTCACCCATTGTTCAAGCAGCGCAATCTTGTCTGTCGGCAGCTTTTGCCCCTTGGGCGGCATCTGGAGGGCCTCGTCATTGTAACGCACCGCCTTGATGAAAAGGCTCTTGTCGGGATCACCAGGAATGATGGACGGCCCGCTGTCCCCACCCTTTTCCCAGCCTTCGCGGCTGTCGAGCACCAGTCCGCCCTTTTTCTTGCCCTCCTTGAGGCTGTGGCAGCTGTAACAGGCATCGGCCAGCAGCGGGCGGATGTTTTTCTCGAAGAAATCAATCTGCTCGGGCGTGGGCTTGGGGGCATCCGCAGCGTGCGCGACGCCAATGGAAAGCAGGAAGGCCAGCGCGGCCGCAGCGTGGGAATTGAGTCGGTCTTTCATATCATTTCAAGCAAACGGGGCAGGTCCGCTTTGTTCGGCCTGCCCCGGGTTGATTCTTTCATGGCGTCCCATCCGGGAAACACCCGTCAGGCCACGATGGACTTCACCACATTGCCAAACACATCGGTCAGGCGGAAATCGCGTCCGTTGTAGCGATACGTGAGCTTCTCATGGTCGAAGCCGAGCAGGGCGAGTTGTGTGGCATGCAGATCGTGGATGTGCACCTTGTCCTTCACCGCACGATAGCCGAACTCATCGGTCTCGCCATGGGCGACACCGCCCTTGACACCGCCGCCGGCCATCCACACCGCAAAGGCGTTGTGGTTGTGATTGCGTCCGGGAACCTCGAAATTGCTGTTCGCATCGGGCAGCTGCATCGTGGGCGTGCGGCCAAATTCGCCGCCCCAGACGATGAGCGTGCTGTCGAACATCCCGCGCTGCTTGAGATCCTTCATCAGCGCGCCGACGGCCTGATCCATTTCCATGGCCTTGCCGCGGATGGCGCGGTCGAGGTTGGCATGGTGATCCCAGCCTCCGTGCCATGCCTGCACGAAGCGGACACCCTTTTCCAGCAACCGGCGTGCGATGAGCATCTGGCGGCCCTGCTGGGTGTTGCCATACATGTCGCGCACACTCTGCGGCTCCTTGCTGATGTCGAAGGCATCGGTCGCCTCCACCTGCATGTAATACGCCATTTCAAAGGCCTGGATGCGGGCCTCGAGCTGTTCTTCCTTCCTGAGGTTCAGGCTGTGGACCTCGTTCAACTGGTGCAGGAGGTCGAGCTGACGCCGCTGTTCCTGCAACGTGATGTAACGGTTCTTGATGTTTTCAATCAGGCGCTCGATGTCCGTGTTCGTGGTGTTGATGGGCGTGCCCTGATAGGCACCGGGCAGGAACGCGGAACGCCAGTTCTCGGCACCGCCGGTGGGGAAGCCACCCGGCATGAGGGAGATGAAGCCCGGCAGATTTTGATTCTCGCTGCCAAGACCGTAGGTCACCCATGACCCGACGCTGGGCATCACGCGGCGCGTGGCGCCGGTGTTCATCATGATGCTGGCCACTTCATGCGCCGGAATGTCCGTGTGCATGGAGCGAATCACTGCGATGTCATCAATGTGCTCGCCGATGTTCGGGAATATCTCCGCCACTTCAACACCACTCCTGCCCTTCTTTTCGAAACGAATGGGTGAAGGCCACGCCACGCCACCGATGTCCGGCAGCGGCTTGCCATCGTAGCGCTGAAGCGAGGGCTTGGGATCCCATGTGTCCACGTGGGACGGCGCGCCATTGGCGAAAATGTGAATGACCCGCTTGGCCTTGGCCTGGTGGTGCGGCTTCTTCGGGGACAGCGGGGAAAGATTGCCGGCAGCCTCCGCCTTGGGATTGATCAACTCAGGGGCCATCAGCCCGGCCAGGCCCAGCGTGCCAAAACCCGTGCCAAACCGGTTGAGAAACTGACGGCGGGTCAGGAAGTAGTCCTCCATCCGGGGGCTGTGATCATCGATGAATTGGTTGTCCATAAGGCAGACTGAGGGGTTGATTGGTTACGACGACGGCCGGAACTTGCTCTGATGAGGGCAACTTCGGCAAATCATGGTCATAAGTTAACATGCAGGGCCTTCCGGGCAACTGTATTTTTCGGGCATTCACATGCGCCTGCCTCACACTCTGTCCTACTTGTCCAGACGCGTCCGGAAGGTCTGTTTGTGGCCGTTGGCAGGGATTGAGACGGTGTAGCTCTTTCCGTCCGGCTCCACGGAGAGCTTGATGTAGTGTGCCGCACAGTGTTCCTCGAGATTGGCAATCCTCTCCTCACTGGTGTTGTTGTCCGCGCCATCCGGCCGCAGGTTCTTGTGAACCTGATACATGGCCTGAATCGACTTGGCGGCCTTGAGCGCGGCAAACGTCTCCGGCATGCAGCCTTTGCGGGTGCCGTTGTTCATGATGGAAACACCGGGCTCCAGGCTCTGGATCAACAACGGATTGTTGCTGGCATCCAGTCCGTGATGGTTCACCTGATACACATCCACTTTCCCAACGAGGTTCACCGGGCACACCAGCATCTGCTCGATCTTGCGGGTCAGGTCGCCGCCATCAAAAAACCGGAACGGCCCGAACTCCAGCAGGAACACAGCGCTGTTGGCATTGTCGCTGGGATCCTCCGCCTGGTCCGTGGCGTTCTTGCACAAAGGGTTCTCCTTCTTCTCCGCGTGGGGCGAGGGTGCAACCTTGCGGTTGGCGGCGAGCACATGAAGCTTCAACGGCGTTGCGCCGCCCTGTTTGAGTGCGATCTGGTCGCCGGCCTTGAACACATGGCGTCTGCCCACCTGCATCTCGCGGTAGGGTTTGCTCAGCAACGGCCAGCGGGTGTCGCGCGGGTTGTTGTCCGGATTGGTATCGGGCAAGCCCTTGTCATGAAGGTTCCTGACCGGAATCAACTGGGACACCTCGGGCGCTCCACCGAAATGGTCCGAGTGAAAATGCGTGATGAGAATGTGATCCAGCTGCTTCAAACCGGCGACCTCGCTAATCACCTTGTGAATGCGTCCGGGATCGCGCCCGCCGGGGTTGCCGGTGTCGATCAGGATGGATTCATCCTGCGGCGTCACGATCAATGTCCCGCCACCTCCCTCCACATCAATCCAGTAGATGTCGAGACGCCCGTCCGCCTTGCCCGCGATCAACGGAGAAGCCAGACCAAGCACGGCAGCAACACACACGCAGCGAAACCAGCGATTCAATTTCATGGGTTTGAGTGACACTGACGCCGGTGCCTGTGATTTTCCAGCCGATTGTGCACTCACTTCGCAGCACCCAGCTTCGTCAGTGCCGCCTGGAGGGAGAACTGCACATACAACGCGGCATCCGCCTCCTTGAGCTTGCTCTCGGCAAACCTCAACCGCCCGCGCATCTGTGCCTCCAGCGGACGGGCCGCTTCGCCAAGCAATTCCAGCATCCGCGCCGCATGCACGCTGATGATCCAGTCGTCGCTGATCAACGCCCCGGCAAGCACGTCCAACGCCGGCCCGTAAGGACCACGTTCCAGCAACGCACCTGCCGCCTCGATGCGCACTGCCGGCACCGGATCGCCGACCGCCTGTTTCAAGGCTGCAAACGCGGCGCCCGGGAGTTCACGCTGCGCCCTCAAACCCACCACACCCCAATACCTGATGCCCGCATCGGTGCTGCTCATGAAACCAATCTGCGACTCCACAGCTTTGGCATCGCCCACCAACTCGGCAGCGGGGCCAAGACGTTCCAGCGGATACTTCCCTGCATCCTCCGCCATGACAACCGGCGGCATGCCCTGCGAACGCGCCGCAAGCTCCGACTCCGGCAGAAAACCCATGTCACGCGTTTCCAGCACCCAGTCCCGATGTAAGTGTCGCATCTGTTCCAGACGACGTTTGTGCGATGGATCACCGGCCAGATTGTGAATCTGAAACGGATCCTTCTGCGTGTCATAAAGCTCCTCGCGCGGCCTGTCCTTGCCCGCATACATCGTCTGCGGCGCATTCAGTTTACCCTCCGCGGCCAGCCGGGTGATTTCCCTGCGCAATTCTGCATTGTCGGAATAACCCTCCGGTTGATGCCATGGCAGATGCGGCATGTAATTGCGGATGTAAAGCCAGCGGTTGTCGCGCACCGACCGGGCCAGATCAAAGGCCTCATCCACTCGATCCCGCGCACCGTAAATGTGCGTGCGTGGCTTGCCCGCCTTTGGCCCGAGAAATGCCACACCCTGCATGTAATCCGGGATGTCCACCCCGGCCAGGCTCAGCACGGTTGGCGGAAAATCCACGAAACTCACCAGTTGCGTGCTGACTTCGCCTGGACGTGTCCGCGTCAGATGCTGCCACTTCTTCGGCACACGAACCATCAACGGCACACGCATCCCGGAATCTTGAAGACAACGCTTGTGACGCGGCATGCCCGAACCATGGTCCGAGTAAAAGAACACCACTGTGTCCTCCGACAGACCGGCGTCCTCAAGCTCCTTCAACAGACCAGCCACGATCTTGTCCATGGCGGCGACGCAATCGTAATACCGCGCCATGCCACGTCGCACGACGGGTGTGTCCGGGTAATACGGCGGCAGCGGCACCTTGTCCGGATCACTGCGCTCGTTTGCCGACAGGTGCGGCTGGACTTCCTTCTCAAACTCCTCCCAGCTCCACACACCCGTCCGCGACTGGTGCGTGATCATCAGGTTGAACACACTGAAAAACGGCTGGCCCGGCTTGCGATGCCGCCAATGCGCCTCCGCGCTGCTCTCGTCCCACGTTGCGCGGATGAACTCCGGCTCGTTCGCCAAGTTGTAATCCGTCTTCACATTGTTCGATGTAAAGTAACCGCGATCGCGCAGATACTTCGGAAAACCCTTCACCTCCGGCGGCACGGGAAACTGGCTCCGCAGGTTGTGCGTCCCCAGCGACGTCGCATACATGCCCGTGATCAGGCACGACCGCGACGGCGAACACACTGGCGCCGTGGCAAACGCATGGGTGTAACGCACACTCTGCCGCGCGAACGCATCCAGTGCCGGCGTGCGGGCAAACGTGTCGCCATAACAACCCAGCGTCGGGCTCATGTCCTCCACGGTGATCCAAAGAATGTTGGGCTGATCCGCACCAAAGACGCACGGTCTTTGTGCGCACAACAACGCCGTCACCAGACACCACAAAGGGAACAATCGCATGCGATGCAGGCTACCGCCTCACGCACATCGCGCAAGTCCGCTCGTCCCTGATGTTCCCTCATACTCGCCGTCGCCCTCGTTCTCCTCCTCGAATGCCAATCAGGAAAGAGGTCATGACTAACAAGATTCACAGGATAAGTGCCAGCGAGTTGCCATGTGCATGAACACTCCCTATGAACAAGCAACGCGTGTTCTGGTGCGAACAATCCGCTGCCGACCCCTGGAGTTCCCCCCGCCATCCCGTCGCTTGACTGGACGCACGTCTTCACGGACGCTGCGAGCGTGACTTCGATACCTGTCACCCAGGCGCGTTCCAAGCTCTACCAGCTTCTTGATGAAGCCGCTGAATCCCATGAACCTATCCAGATCACAGGCAAGCGCTCCAAGGCCGTTCTCATCTCGGAGGAGGACTGGCGCAGCATCCAGGAGACGCTTTACCTCCTCTCAATTCCAGGAATGCGCGACTCCATCCGCAAAGGGCTGGCCGAACCGCTCAGCAAAGCCTCCTCGAATCCAGGCTGGTGAACTGGTCCATCGTCTATACCCGGCAGGCGCAAAAAGACGCCCGGAAGCTTGCGTCGTCGAATCTCCGTCCACAGGCCCAGCGGCTTCTGAACATCATAGCGGTGAACACCTTTCAAAACCCGCCGCCCTGCGAGTAACTGGTTGGCGATCTGGCCGGAGCGTATTCGAGGCGCATAAACATCCAGCACAGGCTGGTGTATCAGGTCTTCGAGGCCGAACACACCATCAAGGTCATTCGCATGTGGACGCATTATGAATGAGCTGCACACCTTCCCTTTCACTCACAATGCAGCCATGAGGAATCCAAGGCCAGCGGCTCATGAATGTTCCAAGCCCCAAGATGGCATGATAATCTATTAGCCACATGGATATCTCACACGACTTTGAGTTGTTGCTCACCTACATGGAGAGGTTGCCTGCAATTGATTTGCCAGCTGGCCGCAACTCCATCGGACACGGCTCATTTGATAACGGTAACTGGTGGCTCAAGTTCACGCTGGATACCGCACACCCTCTGGCTTGGCGACACGTTCAGGAACTTGGCCACGTGTTAAACTACATCTCTATTGAGTCTCGGTTGCCAACCGTTTTCATGCCAGTTTCGCCACCCCCAGACATGAACGGCGGAGTCGAATTCTTATCTTGGGTCATTGAATCCACAGAGCCAACTTTCACTCCCGCGCAGTGCGCGGAATGGCTGGAGGGCCGCCTGCCACGTCCGGTGGAGGATTTGGAAAAATGGAAGCCTGATGACGAATGATACGGTCAACCTAGACTCGCACCATATGCTGACGTTGTGAACACAGGGGGACTATTCCCGTCTTTGTCCCTGATCGTTTGATGCGTTCGCGCCATTGATTGATAAACCCATGAAAAGCAGTCTGGCGTGAATGGCGGTTAGTTAAGGCCCTGAAATTTGCGGGGGCCGCCGTGCCAGCGGCT
>CAYQCZ010000065.1:0-12536 GCA_964415955.1 uncultured Verrucomicrobiota bacterium
GGAGACCATTGAGTGCCTTTGGCCGGTAGGGACACGCTCCTGCGTGTCCGCAGGAAGGAGGACGCGCTGGAGCGCATCCCTACCACACATGTGCCGGGGCGGGATATTCCGCTCCCACGGACCTTGATTTCCTTCTGCATCGCAGAGCTACAGAGATGTCGCCCCCATGGGGCTGTCATCCGGTGTGCGGCCATCCTGGCCGCAGGAACATTTCTGACCATTCACGCTGGATGGATTTGACATGTGGCTGGTCGAGCCTGCGCTTCTGCGCCCTGGAAGGGCGCACTCCGGCCGGATTTCAGCAATTCACTCCCTGAGCCGGAGCGCGACTGTGCTGGAAGCCAGTCGCAGCAACTTCCACCCGCTGCGGCTGGCCTGCGACACAGCCACGCTCCTCAAGGCCTCATTTCAAGACTTCCTCGATGGTGACTTCCCTGTTCTCGGCAAGTGAACGCTTTCCGGCCTCCAGTGCGGCAATCAGCTCCACCTCCTCCTCGACAGGCACAGATTCATCACCCGTCTTCACAAGATCGAGAAATGCCTCCAGCAGATACGCGTAGAGATTGGCAAGGTCCGGAGTCACCGTGCGCCAGCCCTTTTGTCCGTAAAGGTTGATCTGGTATCCGGCGCGCATCCAGTCCTTCTCACCCACCATGAGCAGGACATCACGGTGATCAGCAAAGCGCACGCGGACGATGTTCATTCCGGGCTGGCCGACATTGCGGCAGGACACGGCACCTCGTCCAAGAACGGCATACGCCATGGAAAGTGCGTGGATGCCGTAGTAGATCAGATCGTTGCCACAAGCAACGGTGGCCAGGTGGACATTTCCCAGTGCTGGCAGATCGGACTTGAGCTTGAGGATGTCCGGCACAAAGCGCAGCGAGCTGACCGACATGAACTTCGTGCCAGTCTGCCGGACCACGCGGGCAACTTCCCTCGCCTCACGTGCCGTCATGGCCAGCGGTTTGTCGCAGAAGGTGGGCACACCCTTCTTCAATGGCGCGAGGGCGTATTTCCACTGCGCGCCCGAGCCGTCATCGATGATGAGCACGGCGTCCACGCCTTCGGAGCATTCCTCCGGTGAGTCGCAAACTTTTGGAATGTCACACACATCGGCCAGTCGTTGGGCCCAGTCCTTGTGTGGATCCCAGATGCTGACCACGCGCGCATCGGAAAGGCGGCGTTGGGACCGCACGAAGGTCCATTTGTGTTCTTTCGCACGCGCCTCATCAAAGCCGTTGAATGTGGTGGCGAAGGCGGTGCCGTGATTGGAGCCGGGCATCCGGGGCGCGCCCATGTATCCATAGGTGGCGGCGGAAATGAGCCCGAGCTTGAGCATGGCGACTATTTGCCGGCGAAGATGCGGTTGGCCTCCTCCAGGGTTTCCTTGGAGCCAATGTCATACCACAGGCCGGGGACGGTCCATGTATAGACGGGCAGTCGCGGATAGAGCCACTGGACGAGACGACCGGGCTGGTCGGGATTGTTGCCCTCGGCGACGTATTGATGGATGAGTGGCAGCGTGGCTTTCGGGTAGTAGTAAAGGGCGATGCCGATCAAGGTGGTGGCCGGGTTGGCGGGCTTTTCCTCGAAGGATGAAAGCTGTCCCTGGCCGTCGAGTTTGACCACGCCGTATTTGCGCGCCTGGTCGGTGCTGCCGACGTCATACACACCAAGCACGGGCGCATTCTTCTCGCGGCAGAATTCACCAAAGGCCCCCAGCTTTTCGCTGAAGAGGTTGTCACCGGCCACGACAATGAGGTCATCGTCCAACGCCTCCTGCTTGAGCACGAGGTGGAGATCGCCGATGGCCCCCAGTTTGTTGGAATCGTCCGTGGAACCGTCGTTGATGATCTTGAACTGGAGTTTCGCACGTGCGCCGTAGTCATCGGCCCATGACTGGAAGTGACCGGCGAACTTGGCGTTGGTGACCACATAGACAAGGTCGATGCCGCCGACGGGCGCGATGTTGTCGAGCACGTATTCGATCATCGGCTTGCCGGCGACGGGCAGCAGGGGTTTGGGCTGGGTGAGCGTGAGTGGATACAGTCGCGTGGCGTAACCGGCGGCAAGGATCAATACTTTCATGATTCAGTCAGCGGAGGAATTGGGGTTGAAGAGGGATGGCGCAGCCCGACGGGCCAGGTCCCGGCACCGTGTGAGGATTTCCTGCGCGGAGGAGGACTGCAGGGCGAAGGAGGCCAGATCACGGGCGTCGCTCATGCGCAGGGAACGGATCAGGTGCTTGATGCGCGGCACCGAGGGGGCGGCCACGCTGAGCTCATCGATGCCCAGGCCCAGCAGCAGGGGCACGAGAGCGGGATCACCGGCCATCTCACCACAGACACCCACCCAGATGTTGGGTTCGCGCGCAGCCATCACGGTGTTGTTGATCAGCCGGAGGATGCCCGGATGGGTGGGATCGTAGAGGTGGGCGATGCGCTCGTTGAGGCGGTCCACCGCCAGCGAATACTGCACGAGGTCGTTGGTGCCGACACTGAAGAAGGAGACTTTGCGGGCCAGCAGGTCGGCGATGATGGCGGCGGAGGGCACCTCGATCATCATGCCCACCTCCATGGTTTCGTTGAATGGAATGCCGTCGGCGCGCAGTTTGTCGCGGCATTCTTCAAGCAGTTCGAGCGCCTGCAACAGTTCCTCCAAACCGGAGATCATGGGGAACATCAGCTTTACGTTGCCGTGGACACTGGCACGGAGGATGGCGCGCATCTGGGCCTTGAACATGTCCTTCTCGTGCAGGCAAAGCCGGATGGCACGCCAGCCGAGGAAGGGGTTCATTTCATTGGGAACCGCCAGGGGGGACAGAAACTTGTCACCGCCCAGGTCCAGCGTGCGGATGACCACGGGTGCGGGCTTCAGCTCGGAGGCCACGCGTTGATAGGCCTCGAACTGCTCCGCCTCGGTGGGAAGCGTGTCGCGGTTGAGGAAGAGAAACTCCGTGCGGAACAGGCCGACTCCTTCCGCACCGCAGGCGATCACATTGGCGATGTCCTCCGGGCTTTCGATGTTGGCCGACAGGGTGATGCGGACTCCGTCGAGCGTGACCGCCGGTTTGTCATGAATCTCCCGAAGGCTGTCCTCCAGCGCCATCTGGCGGCGGACGATCTGGCCGTATTCGAACAACGTCTGGTCGGTGGGGTTGAGGATGACCACGCCGTTGTAGCCATCCAGCAGCACGTAATCACCGTTTTGGAGGTGCGGCACGATCTCCCGCAATCCCGCCACCGTAGGGATGCCCAGGGACCGCGCAAGAATGGCCGTGTGCGAGGTCTTGCTGCCCACCTCGATGCCGAAACCCAGCACCATGGCCTTGTCCAGCCGCGCCGTCATGGAGGGTGTCAGGTCATGGGCAATGATGATCGCCTTGTCCTTGAACTCCGGCAGATCATGGCCGCCGCCGTGCCCCATCAACTGGTCCAGCACACGTCCGGCCACATCCCGCAGGTCTGCACAACGCTCCCGGAGATAATCATCCCCCACGGACTCGATCACGGCGGCGTATTTTTCCGCGGCCTGGTGCAACGCCCATTCCGCGTTGCAGTGCTGTTCGTGGATGAGCTTGTGGGCCTCGTCCAGGAGCATGGGATCTTCCAGCATGAGGAGGTGCGCATCGAAGATGCCCGCATCCCCGGCCCCCATGCTGCTGCTCACCCGGCGGCGCACATCCTGCATTTCCTGGCGGGTGTGGATGAGCGCCTGCTCAAGGCGGTGGAGTTCGTTCGGGGACTCGGCCACAGGCACCTCGCGATGCGGCACGGAGCGTCTCCCGGTGTTCAGGACAAACACCTTCCCCCGGCAAATCCCCGAGGAAACAGGAATCCCGTTGAACACCCTTTCACCACGTTTTTCTGCCGATGGCACGCCAGAGGATTAACTGGAAACCACCGTCCGTGGAAAGGAATTCCGGCGGTGAAACGAGCGTTTCTCGATGGAAAACCCTCCCAATCCCCCGGTCGGGCGCCTATCTGGGCGGGTCAAACTGCAACGTGGTCACCGAACCGTCCTGCGAACTGGAGATGTCGATCCGCTTGATCTCGTAGCGCCCGTTGATCTTCTGGAAGGAACGCGGATAAAAGTGTTTCAATTCGCGGCCCTGTGAGTCGTAGGCGTAGGCATCAACAATGCCGCCCGTGTCGATGTCAATCCATGCGACCACCCTTGCGTAGCCGCGGTCCGAGGCCCCGTGCAGCGTGCTTTCCAAGACATGGCACGACTGGCCGCGCCGCAGTTCCTTGCGCAGCAGTTTCTGCCCGGGCCAGTGCAGGAATTCCAGACCGAGGTCGGCCAGCCAGAAGTCCGATCCGGCAAAGGGCCGCATGAGCTGGTCGGCGCGAAGTGTGGCGTTGGAGGAACTCACCGAAACAATGCCGCCGGCCTGCGTCCACGTGTAACGGTTGGGGCCGTCCACGCCCTGATGAATGGTGAAGGTTTCAATCTTCCCGCCATGACGCGTTTCGTAGGTGGTGGTCCATGTGTCGCCATCGGGACGCATGACAATGGTGACCGGCAGTTTCACCGGCTCCTGGCGTTTGGCGCGGATGGTCAGCACACCGTGATTGGTCAGCGGCTTGTCAGGAATGCGCGATGTCAGGTCCGCCGCCAGCGCCAGTCCGTCCATGGCGGCGCGGTCCTCCAGACCGGCGGCCGTCAGAGACGGAGCCGTCAGCAGCATCAGAACAACCCAAATGACGGAAGGCCGTTTCATCTGCCCCGGAGCGCGACAGGAAAAAGTTCGGCGATGTGCCTTGCGAAATGCGCCTTGAGACGGCGTCTGACATCCGGCGGGACTTCATCCCAGTCCTTGCGATTGGACTCCGGGAGAATGACCCGGCGGATGCCCGCGCGGTGGGCGGCCAGCACCTTTTCCTTGATCCCCCCGACGCCCAGCACGCGGCCGCGCAGGCTGATTTCCCCGGTCATGGCAATGCCGGAATGCACGGTCCTGCCGGAGAGAAGCGAACACAGGGCCACGGCAATCGTCACCCCCGCGCTCGGACCATCCTTGGGGGTGGCACCGGCGGGGACATGGATGTGGATGTCCCATTTGTCGAAATCCGAAAGGTCGAGGGCCAAATCCGAAGCATGGCTGCGGAGGTAGCTGAGCGCCGTCTGTGCGCTTTCCTTCATCACGTCGCCCAGGGAGCCGGTGAGCAGCAGCCGGCCCGCCCCCCGCATGCGCGTGGCCTCGATGAAGAGAATCTCCCCTCCCACAGGCGTCCAGGCCAGGCCCTTGGCAATGCCACAGTCGTCAATGACCTCGTCGGACTCGGATATGAAGCGGGGCGGGCCGAGGAATTCACCCAGGTTGCCGGCATCCACAGTCACGGGGCTTTCGCTGCCGGCGTCCGCGATGCGACGCGCCACCTTGCGGGTGAGCGAAGCCAGTTCACGTTCCAACTGGCGCACGCCGGACTCGCGGGTGTAATCCTCAATCATCTTCTGGATGGCAGCACCGGGAAGACGCAGGAGTTTTTTCTTCAGGCCGTGCTCCTCCAGTTGCTTCGGCCACAGATGCCGCCTGGCGATCTCCACCTTTTCGGCGAGCGTGTAACTCGGCAGTTCGATCACCTCCAACCGGTCCCGCAATGCCGGCGGGATGGGATCAAGCCAGTTCGCCGTGGCGATGAAAAGCACCCGGGAAAGATCGAACGGCAGGTCGAGATAATGGTCTGTGAATGTGCTGTTTTGCTCGGGATCCAGCACCTCAAGCAACGCCGATGCAGGGTCGCCCCGGAAATCCGTCCCGACCTTGTCGAGTTCGTCCAGCAGGATCACGGGGTTGGCGCTTTCCACGCGCCGCAAGCTTTGAAGCATGCGTCCGGGCATGGCGCCGACATATGTCCGGCGGTGTCCACGGATTTCCGCCTCGTCACGCATGCCGCCGAGGGAAATGCGCACAAACTGCCTGCCAAGCGCCTCGGCCACACTGCGGCCCAGGGATGTCTTGCCCACGCCCGGCGGACCGACCAGGCACAATATCGGGCCGCGCAACCTCTGCTTGAGCTTGATGACGGCCAGGAATTCGAGCAGGCGGTCCTTGACCTTGTGCAGGCCGTGATGCTGGGCGTCCAGCAGTTTGGCTGCGGACTTGAGGTCAATGGTGTCCCGCGTGGTCTGGTCCCACGGCAGATGCAGAATCCAGTCCAGATAGTTGCGGATGATCGAGTATTCGGCAGCGGCCGCCGGCGTCTGCTCCAGGCGGTCCAGTTCCCTGGCCGCAACCCTGGCCGCCTCCTCCGGCAGCGAAACCCTGGCAAGCTGCTCCCGGATGGAGTGAACTTCACCGGTCGCGCCATCGGACTCGCCCAGTTCCTTCTGAATGGCCCGCAACTGTTCGCGAAGGAAATAATCCCGCTGGCTCTTGGAAAGCGTGGTGGAGACATCCTTCTGAATCTTGGATGTGAGCGTTGCCACCTCGACTTCACGCCCGAGCAGGGGGAGCAGCTTTTGCAGGCGCAGCTTCACATCGGCGGTGGCAATCAAGTCCTGACGCTCCTCCAGGCTGAGATTGAGGTTGGCGGCAATCAGGTCGGAAAGCTTGGCTGGATCGTCGGCATTATGGGCGGCCACCTTGACCTGCTCGCTCATGCTGGGCGAGATGGTGATGATCTGCTGGAACTGCGCATGGGCGTTGCGGTTCAGGGCGGTCAATTCAATCGAGGACTCGATGACGTCCTTGCGCACCACGACCTTCGCGCGGAGATAGGGTGTCTCAGCCTCGTAACCCGCGATCTCAATCCGGCGCAGTCCTTCCACCAGCACGCGCACGGTGCTGTCCGGAAACTTGAGCATCTTGAGGATGCGCCCGACGCATCCGTGCGCCCACAGGTCTCCGGGGCGGGGCTCGGTGACATCCGCCTGCTTTTGCAGCACAAGCCCGATGAAACGGTCGCCCCCCACCACGTCGTCAATCAACCGGATGCTCGAGGCTGTCTCGACCAGCAAAGGTGCGACCATGCCGGGGAAAATCACGATGTCCGAAAGCCCGAGGATGGGCAGAACCTCGGGAATGGAGCGGGCACTGTCCCTGACCACGGAGGGTTGCCCCCCCGAATCGGACGAGTCGAGGATGCTGATGAATTCTGTGTCGGTGGAATTCATGAGCCGAACCTTGGCCTTGGACGGGGCACCGCGCGAATTTTTTCAGGCGGGATCACTCCCGTCGTCGGGCGTTGTGTCCAGCCGCAGTGTGGGAGCCTGGTCCGGGTGGCATTTCCACCCTGAGAAAGCCATTTTGATACGCGGCACGGGCCTGGCTGATGTCATAACCGTCCGGGACATCAATCACCGTTTCAAACGGACCATAGTGAATCTCCATGGCAAGAAACTTGCACTGGGGGCCCCGGCAGTCGTCAGGCCGATGCCCGGCCACACGGATGCGGCGGCCCTCCACAGAAATCTCCAGATCCTGGCGGCTCACGCCGGACAGCTCCACCTTGATGACAAGCCCTGCATCCGTGGAATAGACATCTGTCGGGGGCACCCAGCAGGATTCAGGACGCTCGGACGACTGGGACGCCTTGGAGCGGCTCACAAAGTGAAGGGAGGAACTCACCTGGATCATGGCTGGGTTCTGATCATTGATACAACAGGACCGCCTGAAGGTGCAAGCACCGCATGGCAAGGCCTCATGGCCTTGAACATACGCCTCCCATTGCCGGGCGCAACGAGGAATTCCGGCCTGAATCGCGCCTTCTGCACGCCCCCACCGACGCCCCGCTTGTCACCGGACTGCCCGGAGCATAGTGTCTCCGCACCATGATTTGCGGCTTGCCCACCTGTTCCATCGACTCCAGCCCATGCCGGGAGGGGTGCCAATGAACCGCATTCTGCCGCCCGATTATCACATGCACACACCGCTTTGCCGGCATGCGGTGGGCGAACCTGTGGAGTATGCCGCCCGTGCCGTTGAAGCGGGCTTGAGCGAAATCGGCTTCACGGATCACTCGCCCATGTGGCGGGATGACTTCGACAACTGGCGCATGAGGCTCGACCAGCTTGATGATTACGTGGCCAGGGTTCGCCGTGGTCGATTTCTTTCCCAACCGCGAGGACTGGGTGCGCGACCTGGCTGCGCGCCACCCGTGGGATTATTTCATCGGCTCCGTCCACTACGTCTCGGAATCGTGGGACATCGACAACCCGGAGAAAATCTCCCGCTGGAGGGATCGCGACCCGGACGAAGTGTGGGCGGCATATTTCGAACGACTGACCGCAGCGGCAGCAAGCGGCCTTTTTGAAATCATCGGCCACGCGGATCTGCCGAAGAAGTTTTGCTTCCTGCCCAAAGCCGACTTCACGCCCGTCTTCCGCAAGTTCCTCGAAGCTGCGAAATCGACCGGCACCGCCATCGAACTGAACACCGCTGGACTACGCAAGGACTGCAAGGAGATTTACCCCTCACCAGCCATTCTGAAACTGGCCCATCAGATCGGTGTGCCCATCACCTTTGGTTCGGACGCTCATGCACCTGGTGAAGTGGGCGCAGATTGGGACAAGGCAGCCTCGCTGGCGAAGGAAGTGGGCTACACGCAGACGATGAGATTTGAGGCGAGGAAGAAAATGGTGTCCGGAATCAATTAAATCGTCATCGCAGGCTGAAGCCATGATACGGCGTGCGGAACCACACGTTTCCATTCTCGGTTTCATCCAGTGCATCATTGAGACCATGTTCAAAGAAAATGGATTTGATATTCTCTTCGTGGGTCCGCCTGAGTATGAGCGGCTCATAGCTGAAATCTATTACTCGGGACGATTTGTGGCGTTAATCAGTCAGGAGCGAGGCCCGGGATGTTTTGACCTGGAGACTCCTGGTCCAGAATGCACCATTGAGAGCCTTTTGGAGCACAAGGTGGATTGGAACGAGTTCAAGGAGACGGTTGACCGAGCATGTCAAAAACTGAGCGCACGAGAGCCGGAGACTTGAATTTGGAATCATCAGAGAGACAGGCGGGGTGCCTGTCCTGCGTGGGCCTACTTGCTGATGCCACGCTGACTGGTGCTGACGAACTCCACGAGATGCAGTACTTCAGGAAGCTGTGGCAGTTCCGACTGAATCTTTGCCAGTGCGTTGGGAATGTTCAGGCCTTCGCGGAAGAGCATCTTGTAGGCCTTCTTGAGCGCGTCCACGGCTTCCTCGCTGATGCCGTGGCGTTCCATGCCCACCTTGTTGATCGTGCGCGTCTCGGCGGGGTTGCCGTCGGCGATCATGAACGGCGGCACATCCTGAACGACCTTTGAGCAGCCGCCGATCATCGCCATCTTGCCGATGCGGCAGAACTGGTGCACCGCCGCCAGACCTCCCACCACCGCATGGTCCTGCACGATCACATGCCCGGCAAGCGTGGCCACGTTGGACATGATGATGTGGCTGCCAAGCTGGCAGTCATGCGCAATGTGGCAGTAGGCAAGGATGTGATTGTGCGAGCCAACGACCGTCGCACCGCCATCTGACGTGGCACTGTGGATCGTCACATGCTCACGAAACGTGTTGTCGTTCCCAATGCGTGTGTGGGTCGTGCCGCCTTTCCACTTGAGGTCCTGAGTTTTCAGCCCGATGCAGGCGAACGGGAAAAGTTCGTTGCGTTCGCCCAATTCGGTGTGGCCGTCGATGACGACATGCGAGTGCAACACGCAGCCTGCACCCAGAATGACGTTTGGCCCAATGACACAATATGGACCAATGGTGCAACCTTCTCCAATTTCCGCGCCGGATTGGATGACTGCGGTGGGATGGATGTTCGCCATGCGTCAGGAATCACCCATCATGAAGGTCACTTCGGCCTCGCTCACAATCTCGCCGTCCACCGTGCAAACGCCCTTGGCACGACCGATCTTGCCGCGCTTCTTGGTCAGTTCGACGTCGATCGTCAGCCGGTCGCCGGGCTGGACGGGTTTGCGCCATTTCACATCGTTCGCCGCCATGAAATAGGCGAGTTTCCCCGTGTTCTGAAGCTGCAGCAGCATCAACAGGCCCGCCACCTGCGCGATGGCTTCCAGTTGCAGCACACCGGGAAAAATCGGCTGCGCGGGGAAGTGTCCCTGAAAGAAACCCTCGTTCATCGTGACGTTCTTGATCGCGGTGATCTTGTCGCCATCGATCTTCGTCACCTTGTCGATCATCAGGAAGGGATACCGGTGGGGAAGCCACTTCATCACCTCCACCACGTTCATGACCACCTCCGGGCGGGCTTCATCTGCGGCGGGTTTGGCCGCTTCCGGTGCCGGGGCTGGGGCCGGCGGCGGCGGGGCGAAACTTTGTGCAGCGACCACGGGTTTGCGCATCTGTGCATGGATGCGCCGTGCCAGCTCCACGTTGGCGTGGTGACTGGGCTTGACCGCCACGATGTGGGCCTGGACAGGGCAGCCCGCCAGGGAAAGGTCGCCGATGATGTCCAGAATCTTGTGTCTGACAAACTCCTCGGGATAACGCAGGGGTTCAGTGGTCAGCACGGCGTCATCGCGGATGACGACGGCATTTTCCAGGCTGCCCCCCTTGATGAGGCCGTTCTTGAAGAGGAATTCAATCTCCTCGAAGTAGGAAAATGTGCGGGCGTGGGCCACTTCGCGATGCCATGTTTCCGGCGAGATTTCCACGCTGTAAAACTGCGTGAACCGCCCCTTCTTGTCCGAGCTTGTGCAGGTGATCTTCAGGCAGTCATGCGGGAAGGCTGAAATGACCGTGTCACCGTTCTGAAACTCGATGGGCTCCGTCAGCTTGTAGGTGGGGCGGCGGTCGGGTTGCTCGACGATGCCGGCCTTCTGGATCATTTCACAGTAGGCCCGTGCGCTGCCGTCGGCGATGGGCGGTTCGTTGCTGTCCAGCTCGATGATGGCGTTGTCGATCCCAAACCCGCTGAACGTGGCCAGCACGTGTTCGACCGTGTGGATTTTCACACTGCCTCTGGACAGCGTGGTGGAGCGGTTGGTCTCGGTGACGTTCTCGAAGGTTGCCTGAATCTCGGGCTTGTCCTCCAGGTCCACGCGCCGGAAGCGAATGCCCGAGCCGGGATCGGCCGGCAGAAACCGCATCTTCACGGGGTTGCCGCTGTGCAGGCCGACGCCCTCGTAACCGACCGGTTTTTGTATGGTGTGCTGATTGGACACGGCGGGATTTAACCGTGGCAACAGGGGCGAGGCAAGCGGCGAACCACCCGGCCTTCCGGCAACAGCCCCGAACTCGCATCCGTTTTCCCCGGCGATTGGATGAACTCCTTGACGCATCGAATGCCCGTGCCTTTAGTTGCGTCATGACTCACATGACCCAGCCGCAATCAACCACAGCATCCCGCCGCCAGTTCATCAAGTCCGCCGCTGCTGCCGGCGCGCTGGCTTCGACTGTTTCCTTCCCCTCCATTCTCCATGCCCAGAACGCCGGTGACAAATTGAAGATCGGGTGGGTCGGCTGCGGCGGGCGTGGCACCGGCGCAATGAACCAGGCCCTTCAAGCCGACAGCAACATCGAACTCTACGCCATGGGCGAGGTCTTCCGGGACAAGATCGACACCTCGCTGGAAACCCTGAAGGCGCAGTTCAAGGACAACCCGGAGAAATTTAATGTTCCAGAAGAACGCAAGTTCGTCGGCCTGGACGCCTACCAGCAGGTCATCGACAGCGGCGTGGATGTGGTCATCCTCACCACGTCACCGGGATTCCGTCCCATGCACATCAAGGCGGCCGTCGATGCCGGCAAACACGTTTTCGCGGAAAAGCCCATGGCCGTGGATGGGCCCGGTTTGCGCTCCGTGATGGAAAGCGTGAAGAAAGCCAAGGAAAAGAAACTGTCACTCGTGGACGGCTTTGTCTGGCGCTGGACCTACGCCAATCGCGATGCCTACGCCAAGATTCATGACGGTGCCATCGGCGACGTGCAGGCCGTCTATGCCAGCTACTACACCGGGTCCACCGTCAGCTTCTTCGCAGGCATGTTCAGCGCGCGGCTGATCTTCAAACGGCCCATGGTCGACAGTGTGGTGATCGGGTTTTGCTGCCTCTTCGCCAATTCGCTCATGCTGGGGCTGTCGCTGACGGAACGCGCCTACGGAACGGACGCGCTGCGCGCCAATTACCTGATCGTCGCGCTGCATTCGCCTTTCTGCTACGGGCTGGGGATCACCGCGATGGAGATCGTGCGCGCCCGCGCCGCCGGCACGCCGGCCCGTGCGCTGCCGGCAAAGGTCGGCCGGGCGATGTTCCGCAACGCGCTGGTGATCGGCATCGTGCTCGGCAGCATCGCGAAGGTCACCGATCTGGCACTGCCCGTCCCGGTCACGGACGCGCTCGACATGATGATCCGCACCGCCCTGCCCGCCGCCCTCTTCGGCGTGGGCGGCGTGCTGTGCCGCTACAAGCCGCAAGGGGATTTCCGCGTGAGCGCCTTCATCTGCGCCGTGTCCCTCCTGCTGCATCCGACGATCACCTGGACGCTCGGCACGATGCTGGACCTGTCGCGCGACGCCTTCCGCTCGGCGGTTCTGACCGCGGCCATGGCGCCGGGCATCAACGCCTATGTCTTC
>CAYQCZ010000066.1:0-12498 GCA_964415955.1 uncultured Verrucomicrobiota bacterium
CTGTTCAAGCTGCTGAAGAATTTCGTTTCGTTCAGTGAGTTTTACGGACGCAAGGAAAAGGCGGTGTTCCAGGTGGGAACGCTCTATCTCGACAAGCGCGCCTGCGACCTTTGCATCCGCGTGGAGGACGCGGGCAAGCATGCAGCACTTGCAGGACTGGCGAGAAGCTATCTCGCCTACTGTGATTGCGTGCGCAAAAGCACCGGTGAAAAGATGACCATCGCGGCCGCGTTCACCAATGGCGATTCGGACAACCTCATGGTGGGACGCAACGGTGTGTTCTATGACCGTCAGGGCCGCGACTGGGACGCCACCATCACAAAGATCATCGACAACCCCATCAGCATCCGCCAGGCGTTCTGGAGTCCCTACAAGAAATTCATCCGCATGATCGAGGAACAGGTGGCCAAGCGCGCCGCGGCTGCGGAAAGCGCCTCCAGTTCCAAGCTGGCCTCGGCCGCCGAGGCCACGGCCAATGCGGACAAGAACGCGCCTGCACCCGGCAAGCCGCCCGAGCCCAAGAAGATTGATGTGGGCACAGTGGCTGCGATGGGTGTGGCCGTTGGTGCCATTGGCGGCGCTCTGGGAGCGATCGCGACAGGCCTCGCCAGGCTGGCGATCTGGCAGATTCCGCTGGTGATCATCGCAATCATTCTCACCATTTCCCTGCCATCGATGGTCATAGCCTGGCTCAAGCTGCGTCAGCGCAACCTCGGCCCCATTCTGGATGCCAACGGCTGGGCTGTGAACGCCAACGCCCGGATCAACATTCCCTTCGGCGCATCGCTCACGAAGATCGGCGTGCTGCCCGGCAATGCGGAACGATCGCTGGAGGCCGACCCTTACGCGGACAAGCCGACCCCATGGTTCGCCTATGCGCTGGTCTCACTGCTGTTGTTCCTGCTGTGGTTGACCTACTACTTCGGCGTGCTGCAGATGTGGATGGCCGATTTGAAGTCCATGCTGACCGGTGGATGACCGAAAAACCGCTGGACTTGGCGGGACGCCTGTTCACACCATCCAGACATGTTCGGACTCTTCAAGAAAACCAAGGCATTGCTGGTCGTGGATGTTCAGACGGATTTCTGTCCAGGTGGCGCGCTGGCCGTGCCCAAGGGTGACGAAGTTGTCCCGGTCATCAACAAGCTGATGGGCGAGTTCGAGATGGTCGTCGCCACGCGCGACTGGCACCCGCGCAATCATTGCAGCTTCGCGGATGCACACCCCGGCGGCAAAGTGGGCGAGCGTGTGGATCTGGAACGCGGCTCACAGTTGTTGTGGCCCGTGCATTGTGTCCAGGACACGCCGGGCGCGGACTTCGCCAAGGGGCTGGACAAGGCGAAATTCACGAAAATCATCGACAAGGGCATCGACCGCGACATCGACAGTTACAGTGGGTTCTATGACAACGACAGAGGTCGCTCCACCGGTTTGGAAGATTTCCTCAGGAGCAAAAAGGTGGACGAGGTGCACATCGCCGGCCTTGCAACGGACTACTGCGTGAAATACACCGCGCTGGACTGCGTCAAGGCCGGTTTCAAAACCACGCTTCACCTTGAAGCGTGTCGCGGACTGGATGTGAACCCGGGTGATGTTGATCGCGTCATCGCCGAGATGAAACGCGCCGGTGTGACAGTCAAGTAATCCTCTGCCGCCCGGCCCGGCGCTTACCGCCCGTTCCGATCCAGCCTGCCCCACGTGCCATCCCTTGCGCCGGGTGCACTGTCGGCGCCATGCCGTGCAGCCAGGCTGTTGTCCTCCACCAGCACCAATGACACGCTGCCATCCGTCCACAACACGTTTTTCCCATTGTCATGATTGCGATTGGCCCACTGCCAGGGCATCTGAGGATCGATGAAATCGAAGTCCGAGATCAACGCCTTGCGCGTTCCCTGATCCACTCTTGCCGGCGCGCCCTGTCGTCCGCTGCGCTGGTAGTAGGAGCCGTAGGCGATGCCGTTGGTGGTGCCCACATTGTCGAGGCCGTTGGTGTGCCCTGAATGGTAAAGCGAGGCCGAGGGACAGAAGAACACACGTGCGTTGCCATCCAGCTCGGTCTTGATGAGGCGTCCGTAATGCACATACTGGCGGGGCATCCAGATGAGATTGGTTGAGTCCATGCCGCTGAGGGGCAGGCGCTCCTGATGATCATTGGCGAACACACGTGCGCCGATGCCGATCTGGCGGAGATTGTTCACGCAATAGATGCGCTTCGCTTTTTCCTTGGCCCGGGCCAGCACCGGGAGCAGCAGGCTGGCAAGGATGCCAATGATCGCGATCACCACCAGCAGTTCGATCAGTGAAAATGCAGCCCGCCCCCCGGACCCGCAGCCGTCGCCGCCAGGCTTCGCAGTCAAACAACCTGCGGGCAGCTCACGCACCATCGTCCTCCGAGAGCTTGCGATACAGGGTGGCAAGGCTGACTTGCAGAATCTCCGCGGCCTTCTCCTTGTCATTGGCGCAATGGCCAAGGACGCGATGGATGTAGGCGCGTTCCTGCTGCCGTAAAACGTCCTTGAGCGGCCCGATCGGCTGGCTGGTGGTGGTCGCAGGCTGCCCCGCCACCGATGGCGTCACATGAGGCAGCGTCGCAGGAGTGCTCACCGCCAGCGGATAGGGTTCCTCCGGCTTTTCACACTTCAACGCCGCCTTTGCAGCGTGCTCAAGCACCACGGGCGGGAGGTCGTCCACGCCAAGCGTGTCGGTGGCGGCAAGGGCGCAGGCGCGTTCAATGGCATTTTCCAGTTCGCGCACATTGCCCGGCCAGGTGTGCTCGCCAAAGACCGCCATCACATGCCGGGTGATCTTGTAAGGATGGCCGGTGCGCGGGTTGATGCGGTCCCGCAGAAAATGCGACACGAGCAGGGGCAGATCCTCGATGCGCTCGCGCAACGGCGGCAGTGGAATGGACACCACGTTCAGCCGGTAATAAAGATCCTCGCGGAACCTGCCCTCCTTCACACGTTGTTCCAGGGGTTCGTTGGTGGCGGCCAGCACGCGCACATCCACACTGACGGGCGTGTTGTCGCCCACGCGGCGGACTTCCTTTTCCTGCAGGACACGCAGCAGGCGGCTTTGCAGCACGGGGGACATGGAACCGATTTCATCAAGAAAGATCGTGCCGTGGTCCGCCTCATGGAACAACCCCATCTTGTCGGTGAAGGCGCCGGTGAAGGCGCCCTTGCGATGGCCGAACAACTCGGACTCCAGCAGGTGCTCGGGCAGCGCGCTGCAATTCACCGGGATGAAGGGGGCGAACTGCCGTTTGCTGTTGAAATGCAGCGCCTTGGCCACAAGTTCCTTGCCTGTGCCGCTCTCGCCGCGGATCAACACCGTGCTTTCAGTCTCCACCAGGCGCTCGATCATCTTGAAGACCGTCTGCATCTTCGGTGCCGAACCGATGATCTGGTTGAACTGGTATTTCTTCCTGAGCTGTTTGCGGAGATAAACATTCTCCGAAACGGCCTGGTTGTAGGAAAGCGCCCGCTGCACGCACATGCGCAATTCATCAAGCTTGAAGGGCTTCTCGATGTAATCATACGCGCCGCGTTTCATGGCCTCCACGGCGGTCTCGATGGAGCCCATGCCGGTGATCATGATGACGCTGGGCGGCGGGTTCAGTGAGCGCGCCTTCTGGATGATGTCCAGCCCATGGGCACGGGTCTTGTCCAGATAGAGGTCCGTGATGACCAGTTCCGGTTCCACCTCAGGGAGCGCATCCATGGCCGGTGCGAAGCTGGTGAAGGGGCTGACTTCATGGCCATCGGCACGGAGCATCTCCGTCACCATCTGCACCATCGTGATTTCATCATCCACCAGCAGGACTTTCGCCATGTATGGAGGCTACTCGAATACCTCACCGCCAGCAAGTGCCCTGAGGCCACCCAACAGACCGGGGTAAAAAATGTTGTGAAACCTTTAAGGACAATTATTGTTCTAAGCGGAATAAGTCCTGTTAAGCGGCGTCATAATGACCATGCCCCATGTTGGGGTCTGTTCCAGACGGCTCCGCCTGACGGTCTCAAATCAAAACTAACAACAAAACAGCAGCAATGAAGAAACTCCTCGCATTCGTCGCCGCGGCTTTCCTGGCCGCCAACGTCCACGCCGGTGAATTCCCGGACATCAGCATCGAAGAAGTGAAATCCGCCATCAAGAGCGGCAAAATCACCCTCATCGATGTGAACGGCAGCAACTCCTACAACAAGGGACATGTGCCCGGAGCGATTGATTTCGCCGCCGCCCAGAAGGACCTGGCCAGCGCACTGCCCAAGGACAAGAACGCCCTGATCGTCGCCTACTGCGGCGGTCCGAGCTGCAAGGCCTACACCAAGGCCGCCAACGCCGCCGAAAAGCTTGGCTACAAGAACATCAAGCACATGTCCGCCGGCATCTCCGGCTGGCTTCAGGCTGGTGAAAAGACCGAAAAAGGCAGCTAATTCGGGTGGTTTTCACAAGGCGTCCCCCACAAGGGGACGCCTTTTTCATTGCGGGAACGCGGTTCAATCCTGCTTCCAAAGCAGCCCGCTGATGACACGGCCATCGCGGATGGAGGCAGGGAGCAGTAAAACATGCGACAGGAACAGAACCTTCACACCCCGTGGCTGGCTCTGATCGAATGCCACCGTGCCCTGCGCGTCATCTGGAGTCTTCGACATCTTTTTGGGGTTCAATTGCCGCCAAGGAATTGCATACTGTGGCATGGACAGCCCGGAACATTCTGACATGGACTCCCCGGAGCAGACGACAAAGCCCGCATCTAAGACTGTTGTGGTGCCCAGCACGGGTGTCACCAAACCGGTGAGCGAACTCACACCCGAAGAACAGTTGGAAATTTTTGAGAACGATCTCAAGGAAAACGACTGGGGGCACCAACCGTGCTGAGCTGGCAAGGCCGCGATGGCAAGTAACGGACCAGCTATGCGAGTTCCAGTTTCTGGTCAAACCACCGCAATACCGTGCGTGGACCGTAAGAGCCTGTGAATCCTGTTGATCCTGTAAACTATGGTTCCCTGATGTTTTCAGCGGAAAGAAAGGCAGCGTAGTTCTTTGCGCTGAAAGAGCAGATGGTGGTAGCCGGTGGGAAGCTTGGTGGAACCAAGCGCACCCACCGGGACATTGGCAGGAGATGGAGCGCGCAGCGGAGGGGCGCATGAAACTGGGACAGACGATCTCTCATGCGCCCTTTCAGGGCGCTGCGGGGTTTGGGCGGTCTGTCCGGTGGGTGCGCCCCTCTCCCGATGGTCGAGGCTTCCCATCGGCTACCTTCAAAAGTCCCTCTGGGGCTGGAAGCACCAACGATGACACATGCTTGCCCGCCTAAATCGTCAGGAAACCTAAAAACAGCGCGCAGCGGAGTGCGCCCTGACTGCCGAAGGTTTTTTGGAGAGATTGGTAGCGCGTATGGGAATTGAACCCATCTTTCAGCCTTGAGAGGGCCGTGTCCTAGCCGATAGACGAACGCGCCAGCGCGGAAGAAGATGCAGACAGGCAACCCGCAGTGTCAAACCAATGTCTGCAAAAAAAAAGCCGCCTGAAACCAGGCGGCTTTGAAAACTAATAGCTTACTTGCGGCGGCGCATGAGCAACGCACCGGCACCCATCAAACCGAACACCACGGTGGTCGGCTCAGGGACGACAGCCAAGGAGAACGAATTGAAATTGTCGGTGTTAACGGTCGTGGGAGGTGAACCAAGAAGTGTTACGGACGAGGCACCAGAGCTGCCACGTATGATGGCTGTGTCAAAGGAACCGCCAGAGGAATCCTTCCAAGCTCTGACCTCATAGAAAAAAGTAGTTGAGTTATTTGCGGGAGAACCAGGAACCTGTGAACTCCCACTTCCGAAGAGCTTGCCTGCGTTTGCATCAGTCAGGAAAGACGTCGCAGTTTCGAAGAGCGTCCATGTCCCCGGACTGCTATTCAGGCCACCCCAAAGCTGGGCCGTGTAGCCCGATCCCTCAATCAAGACATTGTTTTCGTTCCTAATGAGTCCAAAACTAGGATTGGACTGGAAGAACGTCGTCAAAGAGACTTGACCTTGAGAATAGCCAGCAGTCACCCCAGCAAACAATATTGCGGCAAACAACAGTTTTTTCATAATATTTTAGGATTTAGGTAGATTTCAGTTAATCGAAAATGTGCGGTTCCAGCTACTAGAAGCACTCTTGAAAACCCAGAATGCTTGCCCCACCTGAATGTTGGGTTCTCCTGCACCAACCCAAGTGTTCGCACCCAAGTAAAGCGACTGTGAATAGTTACCGGTTCCGGTGTTAAAAACGTAGATAACGTCGTTCACTGCAGCCGGAAACTGTAAAAGGCTTTGGAGCGCCCCGGCTTGGGGAACTTGCGAACTACGAATTGAGAAACCCGCCGGAAGGGCATTCACCAAATTGCCAGTCATCACCTCACCCACGAAGGTGTTAACAAACTGTGCAGAAGGATTATAGAAGAAAATCCCCTCACCAGGCAGAACAGTAAGGTTTGTTCCTCCGACTGGCGTCCAAGTTCCGCCCCCTAGATGCAATGTTTGAAGAAAGTTGGCACCCGTAAACTTATAAACCACAGAGTTTGCGGGAGCGTTCGGAAAGAGTGCAGGCAAACTAGCATTGGCAGCCGATAGCGGGTTGGCAATCATGCTGAACCCTGTCGGCACGGTCACGTTGGCATACCCCACGGCGTTGATGGACGTTACGCCTTGAGCGAAGGCAGATGCGGCACCGGTCAGGGCGACGAGTCCCGCGAGAAGAGCTTTTTTCATACTTATTTGACTCCTGCTTTTACTGTGTGCGTGGTCAAGGTCGCTAAAAGCCTCGCAACTGTCAAACTGTTTTTTGGGTCCAAATTGTTACAGTTGCGCGTCTTCCGGCCTGCCGCGACCATCATCAACCGCAGGAAGCCCGGATTCAACCACGAATGGGCACAAATCCACATAAATGTGGCGGCAAATGCGGTCATTCATCGGAATGCAGCTCACTGAACATGGAGACGAACGTGTATGATACCAATTGCTGCTGAAATCCGATAAAGCCGCCAGTTCTGATGCGCGCCTTCTCCTGAAAAAATTGAAACGCAAGTGGTTGATTATCAACAAACGTGCCCTTTCCAGTTCCTCACGTCATTGCTCCCCGGAAAGCAGGGTTGGTTCGCCAACCCATCACACCGCCCCTCCTTGCTCCGCAAAGGGAGAGGGTGACGGTTGCGGCGGGTCGGAGATTCCACCGGAATTCATTGGCAGTTGGTATGAGTTTGGGCCGGTTTTTGAGCCTTGAAGCCCAATCAGTCGCGATTGAACTGAAACGTTGCGCGTCAACAACAGGACGGAAAGCGACGCGCAGCGGAGTGCGCGCCCTGCCCGTCAAGGATTTGCCGTGCATCCTGCATATCCCACGTGGCAGGGCGGTCACCCTGACCGCCGATTCACCGAAGGCGATGCGATGCCACATGCTGCGGCGAAGCGTTCGGCAACACTTTCCAAAGAGAATTGTTCATGCACCGTGCGTTGAGCGGCCTGCACCAGACGTGCGCGCAGGGAGGGATCGTTCAATGCGCTTTGCAGCCGGGTTTCCAGGTCGCCCAGACTGGTGTTCTCTGCAAGCAGCGCATACCCGTGCTGCCTCACATGGCCGGCAAAGTAACTGTCGGGCGGTGCGTGGGCGAGGATGGGCACGCCGGTGGTCATGTATTCCACAACCTTGGTGGGAAACGCCGTCTGACACAGCACTTCAACAATCCATTCAAAGGACATCACCGCGACCAGCAGGCTGGCCGAAGACTGGAGGCTGCGGACCTGTTCCGTGGGAAGCGAAAGGATGTCCGCATCATCGGGTGTGATGCCGTGGTGGATGACTTCCTGAAGAGGCGTGGGCGTGCACAGCACAAGGCGTGCATTCCACTCCGGATGCGCCCTGATCACGGCCGCCATGCGGCGCAATCCATCCGGCTGAAGCTGTTCGATCACTCCGGTGTGGACGATGAGACGACGCCCGTCCGGATTGGGATACGGCGGCGGCGGTGGCTGGTCAAGCCGCACAGCGTGAGGGATGACCCGGCTGTCGAGGCCGAATCTCCTTTGCGTGTGCTCCACCAGCGCCGGGGAAAGGACGAGGCGCACGGAGGCATCCGTCATGATGCGGCGGGCAAACCGTTTCACCGTCCATGTGTCCGGCCAGCCGAACTGTGACGGCTCCTGGATGCAGTCCATCGAGTAAATGCACAGGGGCACGCCGGTGCTGCGGCTGGCACTCCATGCAGCCATGAGAAACGGCCACGAGGGGTAGACGGCGATGATGCGTCCTGCGCGCAGACGTTTGACTTCCGAGACGATGCCCGCGCTGATGCGCGAGAGTGTGGCGTAACGCACCAGGCGGTTGAGCCGCGTGCCGTAGGGCATGTGCTGGAACAGCCTGGAGGTGGTATGCCATCGGCGCACATGAACGCCGGGGCGGACGGTTGAATTGCTGACCTCGGCCATGGCATCCGGCGACTGGCTGATCACGGCGTAGGCATCCGATGGAAACGCCGACAACAATGTGTCGATGACCGTGGACGTGCCGCCCGCAATTGGCGGGAAATAACTGGAAACCACCACGAATCGTTCTGCTGGAAAGGTGTTCATGATGCGTGCGTCGATGGAGGCCACTCATTGAACCACACGGCCCACCAGGTGTGCTCCAGATGCCGGATGTCGTGCCCCGCGCGTCGAAGCTTCATGCAGGCGATGTAGCTGGCCCACAGGTGTTCCTCCATGGAGGGATGCGTGTCGTGCAGGAGGATGATCCCACGCGCCGACATGTGGGGCCGGACCTTGTGAAAATCGTTGATGACGTATGCCGTGTCGTGACAGGCATCAATGATGGCCAGGTCAATGGTCCGCCCGCGCAGATGCGTTGCGAGGTCAAGATGCAGCGTGTTTTCGTATATCTGCGTCACACGCCCGCTGAAACCGTGGTTGCGATAGACCGAACCGATCTGCTCCGGGCGCAACGCGTAAGTCACGGCCGAGCCGGTCATGATATCGACCGGGGCGTTCACAGTGAACACGTGTGCGGACGGGCAGTGCGCGCAGAGATTGGCCGTGGTGTTGCCGTGCGCCGTGCCCAGTTCGACGATGGTTTCCGGCTGGAAATGCCGCGCAATGCTCATCAACGGCGTGTAATCATCATGTCCCGCATCCATCAGATGAGGCGGCATGCAGATGTGATCCATGATGGGCGGGAGGACGCCCGGCGGCGGTTGCACCAATGCCGGCCAATGCACCGCAGGCAACAGGTGCCTCAGCCTGAGCCAGCGCACGGCCAGCCCGCGCCACTTGTTGGAGAGAAAGGTTCCGAGCCCGCCCTGTTTGTCCGTGGTGCTGATGACGTCGTCGTTCATCGCACCGGACTAGATCACATCGGCAAAGCCCTTTTCCGTGCGGCGGAAATACCAGATGCCGGACATCAGCAGGGCGACCACCAACGCCAGTGAAAGGAGAAAACCCTGCATGTAAAGCTGCGAGCCATCGCCCAGCAACGCCCATCGGAAGCCGTCAATCACGCCGACCATCGGGTTCAGGGAATACAGCAGGCGCCACTTCTCGGGGACAATCGAACTGCTGAAACCCACCGGCGAGATGTAGAGGCCGAACTGCACAATGAACGGCACCACATAACGGAAGTCACGATACTTCACATTCAACGCCCCCAGCCACAGGCCTGCGCCCATCGCAGCGGCGAAGGCAATGATCGTCAGCAATGGCAGCGCCAGCAAGCGCACCGACCACACAAACGAGTAATCCGTCATCAGCGCATAGCCTGCGATCAGCAGCACCAGCAGCACGCCCGAGATCACAAAGTCCACCAGGGACACAATCACCGCGCTGGTCGGCACAATCAGGCGCGGGAAATAGATCTTTGAAATGAGGTTGGAATTCACCACCAGACTCTGGCTGCACTCGCTGAGTGAGTTGGAGAAAAACTGCCATGGCAGCATCGCCGCAAAAACCAGAATCGGATACGGCACGCCTTCGGAGGGGAGCTTCGCCAGCTTCCCGAAGACCACGCTGAAGACGATCATGGTCAGCAACGGCCGGATCACCGACCAGGCGATGCCGATGACGGTCTGCTTGTAGCGCACCAGAATGTCGCGCCAGGCCAGGAAATAAAACAGCTCGCGGTAACGCCACAGGTCGCGCCAGTAATGACGCTCCGTCCTGCCTGCCTCTATGACCAGTTCTTCCATGTTGTCCGCCCGGAGCAGCCTTGCTGCGGGACGGCGGGATTCTTGGCCGTTTTGGTGGTCAACTGCCAGACCTTTCATTGGCCGCCCCGGCCGGCGATTGCGGCTTTGAAGGTGTCAAAACAGGTTTTCCGCTGGAGTGCATTAAGCCAGCTTTTGTCATCTGTGGTGCAATATACGGCAAACCTTGGCCAAGGCCCGTAAGGATGCTGCCGGCGACCTGTCGCATGTTCTGCCCCTGTAATGACGGACACGGCAGGCATCCAAAGCGGACGGGACACCGGCACGGCGCGGGCGGCATGCGCGGCATCTGCCTGCGCCCATTGTGGCACGCCCTGTCCCGGCGGGCTGTTCGGCCTGGGGGAACATTCCTTCTGCTGCGCGGGCTGCCGCACGGTGTTTGACCTGCTGTTTGAGAACGGGCTGGAGTCCTTCTATGAACTGAATGAACGCGCGGGCGTGCGCATTGTTTCCCGGCCTTCAGGGACGGAACTTGCCTATCTGGATGACCCCGAAGTGCGTTCCCAACTGGTGGATTTCACGGATGACCGCACCACCCGCGTGACGTTCCGGCTTCCGGCCATCCATTGCATCGCCTGCGTGTGGCTGCTGGAGAATCTGTCCCGGCTCCACCCGGCCATCGCCCGCGCCCGCGTGAACTTTCCACGCAAGGAAGTTTCCATCCAGTTTCAAACCGGCCTGCTCAAACTGAGCGCCCTCGTCGGACTGCTCCAGTCGCTCGGTTATCCGCCCGAGTTGAGTCTTGCCGATGCCGGGAAGGCCACCCAGCCACAGGCTGACAGGAAACTCTGGCTGCAGATCGGCGTGGCCGGATTTGCCTTTGGCAACATCATGCTGCTGAGTCTTGCGGGGTATTTCGGGTTGGACAGCGCCAGCGGCCCCGTGCTCACCCAACTGACTGGCTGGATCAGCCTTGGGCTTTCATTGCCGGTGCTGGTCTTCAGTGCACAGGATTACTGGCGGTCGGCGTGGATCAGCCTGCGCCAGCGCCGTTTGAACATCGAGGTGCCGATCGCGCTGGGGTTGGTGGCGTTCTTCGGGCAGAGCACATGGGAGTTTCTGACCGGCCATGGCGAGGGCTATTTCGATTCGCTGACCGGTCTGGTGTTCTTCCTGCTGCTGGGAAGGTTGTTCCAGCAGAAGACGTATGACCGTCTTTCCTTTGACCGCGATTACAAGTCGTTCTTCCCGCTGTCGGTCACGCGCCTGCATGACGGGCACGACGAACGGGTGGGCCTGTCCCAGCTTGCGGTGGGCGATCGTTTGATCATTCGCAACGGTGAACTCATTCCTGCGGATGCAAGCCTTGTGCAGGGGCCTGCGCTCATCGATTACAGCTTCGTGACGGGCGAAGCCGAGCCGTCGCCACAATCACCCGGTGCGCGCCTGTTTGCGGGTGGCAGACAGGTGGGCGGTGCCATCGAAGTGGAGATGTTGAAGCCCGTCTCGCAGAGCCATTTGACGTCGCTCTGGAACCAGGACGTGTTCAGCAAGGACCGGGGGCGGTCCTTTCAAAGCCTCACCAACCGGCTGAGCCCGTGGTTCACCTCCGCACTGGTGGCGATCGCGCTGTCCGCGGCCATCTACTGGTGGGCCGCGGCACCGTCCCTGGCTCTGAAAGCCTTTGCTGCGGTGTTGATCGTGGCCTGTCCATGTGCGGGCGTGCTGGCTGCGCCATTCGCACTCGGCACGGCGCAACGGATGCTCGCCTCACGGCAGGTCTATGTGAAAGGCACGCACGTGCTGGAGACCCTTGCGCGTGTGGACACGGTGGTGTTCGACAAAACCGGCACGCTCACCAGCACCCATGACACGAGGGTTGCGTTCCATGGAGCACCCTTGTCCCCCGAGGAATGCCGGTGGCTGTATTCCATGACCCGGCAGTCCACGCATCCACACGCCCTGCGCATCGGTGAGTCCCTGGCAGCGGATCATTTTCCCGAGACCGTCCGAACATTTCTTGAGACTCCCGGCTGCGGCATGGAAGGCCAGGTGTGCGGTCATGAAATATGGATGGGGTCGGCAGCATGGCTGGCATCACGCGGGGCAACACCAGACAACCATTCACCCTCCGGTGACTCCAACGGCGGTGGCAGCACCGTGCATGTGGCCGTGGATGGACGGCATCGTGGATGGTTCAAGCTCGAGCACGCGCTGCGACCAGAGATTGGCCGTCTGGTGGAGCAGTTGAAGGGACGTTGTTCGATGGTGCTTCTGAGTGGTGATCAGCCGGGGGAGCGGGGCCGTTTTGAATCTCTTTT
>CAYQCZ010000067.1:0-12415 GCA_964415955.1 uncultured Verrucomicrobiota bacterium
CCCAGCCCTCAGTTTGAGGCTCAACGAATTTACAGAAAAAAATTTGCGCCGCCTCGAGAAGCAACGTGCTGATAATACGCTGCGGCTGATCGAAGAGCTTCGCATGGTCGTGGAGAAGGAACGACAATCTGCTGAAAAATATCGTCGAATTGCCGAAGACGCAGGAAAGCCAGTATCAAACACATCTGGTCAAGGGGCGAGCCTCGCGCCTGAGAACACAAACTCTTTGCCAACGGGCTCGTCTGAGAAAAACTGAGATTCCGATCAATCGTGTGGTGACGCGCGGCGCGTCCTTCGCCACACTCCGCGCATGCGCGTTTTGATCATTGGATGTGGATATGTGGGACTGCCACTGGGCAAGGCATTGGTGGAGCAGGGGCATGAGGTGTATGGCATGCGCCGCACCGAGGAAAACAAGGAGGCCATGAAGGAGGCGGGCATCACGCCGATCATCGCCGATCTTACCATGCCCGGATTGCTGCCGATGCTGCCCGGGCCGTTTGACTGGGTGGTGAACCTCGTGTCCTCGGACAAGGGCGGCCCTGATGTTTACCGGCAGGTGTTTCTGGAGGGCACCAAGGCGCTGATCTCCTGGATGCGCGACAAGCCGCCCCAGAAGTTTGTCTATACCAGCAGCACCAGTGTCTATGGCCAGACCGATGGCTCGCAGGTCAAGGAAACGGCCATCACACAGCCCGCGACGGAGACCGGGAAGATTCTTGTCGAAACCGAAAAGTTGCTCATCGATGCCTGGCAGCGCCACAAACTTCCCGTGGTGATCCTGCGTTCCGCCGGCATTTACGGTCCGGATCGCGGCCATCTCTTCCTGCAATACCTGGCGGACAAGGCGAAGATGGATGGTGATGGCAGCCGGGTGCTGAACATGATCCACGTGGACGATCTCGTTGGAGTGATTGTGGCCGCATTGAAAAGCGGCAAGCCGGGGGAGATTTACAACGCCGTGGATGACGAACCCATCCCGCAGATTCATTTCTTCCGCTGGCTTTCGGAGACGCTTGGCAAACAGATGCCGCCCGCTGCGAGTGCGGAAGAGACGGCATCCCGCAAGCGTGGAGTGACGAACAAACGCGTGATCAACCGCAAGCTCGTGATGGAGCTTGGCTACCGGTTCAAACACCCCACGTTTCGCCAGGGCTACACGGCGGAAACCATCCGTCTGGAAAAGCTGGGGTTGATCCAGCCCTCGGCGGATTGATGGGATGCGCTCAGTTTCCCTTCGCCAGGGCTTCGAGGTAGTCGAGCAATGCGGCGAAATCCTGCACGGGCAGTCCGGCCACCAACCCCTCGGGCATGAGGGATTTGTCCACCTTCTGGCGCTGCGCGATGTCAGAGGCTTTCAACACGATTTCCTGTGCGGCGATGTTGCGGATGGTCACGGTGGTGGCGGCCTCCTGTGTGACGAATCCCTCGTATTCCAGCTCGTCCTTCATGATGAATCGCTCGCTGGCAAAGCCCTGGGCGATGGTTTTGTTCGGCAACAGCACGGCCTCGGCAAGTTCACGCCGCTTGTAGATGGTGGCGATGTTGCCAAGGAACGGCCCCTTGAGCGGCTCATCCGGCCGTGTGGTGTGGCAGGCGATGCATCCGACCTGGGTGAACACCTCTTCGCCACGATTGCGCGTGCCATGTGTTTTCATCACGGCGTTCAGAACTTCGTCCACCTTCATGGCGCCAATCAACGGCCCGTTGCCCGATGAAGAGGTTTCCAGTTTCAGGCGTTTAACAGCGTCCTTCGCGGCTGATGCGATGTCTGGATTGGAGTCATTCAGCGCAGCAACAATCTTCTCACCGAGCAGCTTTTTGTCCGCACGAACAGAGGCATGGATCAACTGTGTCCGGCGGGCTGGGTTGTTCCAGCCTTGTTCCAGCATGTCCGTGATCTGGCCGTAGGCCTTCTGCTTGGTTTTGGACCGGTCAAGGATCCGGAGCAGGGCGGCATCCGCCCAGATGGATGGCTCGCCAGCGAGTTTTTCCGCTTCACCAGCCAGTGTTTCATGATGTTTCTCCACCTGGTTCGAGTTCAGGAAGGCCTCGGAGGTGAGTTTGGCCGTCTGCTGATCCAGCTTTGCCTGACCCAGCAGGCTGAGTCCGGCAATCAACGCACGAATGCCGTCGGCGTCGAGTTCGGCCCTGGAGAGGGCTTGAAGCGCGTCTGCGCGGACATCGGCTGTTGTGTCAGCGGCGGCTGCGGTTTGATTCAACAGGGGCAATGCCCTGGCGGGAACGGCGTTGAGCTTGGCAAGCTGCCCCACGGCGACAGGCAGCACGGTCTTGTCGGTGGCCACCAGTGCCAGCAGCTTTTCCATGGCGGACTCGGATTGGATGCGATGGCGGTTGAACTCACCGGCAATGTAGGCCGCCTCCATGCCACCGGCCTTGTCCATGGCCTGATTGAGCGCGGCGATGATCTTTGGCGTCTCACTCCATGCCTCCGGCTGATAGAACGGACCACGTGTGTCCGGGCGCGTCCCCCAGCTGTCGCCTTTCCACGTGCCCTCGATGAAATGCAGTCGTGCCAGTGCGGTAATCAATCCCTGGCGGCGCTCGAAATTCGCCTCGGTCGAAAGCCGCTGGATCAGGGCGTTGACCACCTCCGGCCGGTGGATGCCATAAAGGACGCGCAGAGCTGCGGAACGTTCCTTGGCACTGGCGCCAGTGGTGTCCACAACTGCGAGGCACGGTTCAGCGACGCCCAACTGACGCAGCACCTGCATGGCGGTATGTGCGACGACGGCATCCTTGTCCGTGAGCAATGGCACAAGACTCCTGGCAAATTCGCGCAGTCGGAGTTCGTTCACGGAAGATCGTTGCGGCGTGCCGCCATCGGCCCACACGCCTGTCAATCCAAGCGAACGTCCCGCTCCCACAACCGCTTCCTTACGGGTGCGCGCGTTGTCTGATTTCAATGCGGAAAGCAGCACTTTCGGATCGACGCCTGTGGCGACGGTGTTGTCGTCGGTGATGGCGCGAATCACCCATGGCTGGATGGACTCGTCAGAGGCCAGTGATGACAGGTGCTTGAGCGAATCTGCACCGAGGCCGAGCTTGAGCGCGAACACAGCGGCGACGCGGGATGCCAGCGGTTTGGCATCGTCAGCAGCCAGTGCGTGCAGGGCCTTTGCCGCAGTCGCATCCATTCCCTTGCGCAGCAGTGTGCGCTGGGCTTCAAGACGTGTGCGATGGCTTGGGTTTTCCAGAAGTTTGACCAGTTCAGAGGGTGAGGCCTTGGCAAAATCGGGCAGGGCGGGGGGCTGATAGCCCTTGGGGGACAGCCTCACGATGTAACCGACGTCGTTGCCTGCCCATTTGAAGGTGGCGTTCTTCCAGCTCGCCACATAGATGCGGCTTCGGGCGTCCACGTCCAGATCGGTGGGACGGGTGAAGCCCACAAACTCCTTCTGGTCGGCCTTGAACGTCGCACCGTTCGGCGTGAGCGCATGGCGATAGATCCAGCCGCGTCCCCAGTCCGCGGTGAATGGCGCATTGTTCCATTGCACCGGGATGCCCGGCTCGTCAATCCACGCCGCGCCGCAGCCCGATCCGCCGCCATGATCATTGAGCGGTGCAATCAATTCCTCGGCGAAGTTCTTGTAGAGGCGTGGATACCCATGATCCTCCATGCCGGTGAAATGGTGAAAGCGCACATCCCATCCGCCGCCGTCATTGGTGTTGTCGCGGGCGAACAGGTCCAGCAACGGACTCACGGCCGCTTCCAGGATGTTGCGCGTGCCTCGCGCGAACAGTTCCAGCCCTGTGCCATCGGGACGAAAGCGCACCACGCCGCCTCCACGCAATTGCAGTTTCCTTCCATCAGTGCCCTCGGCCTCCATGAAACCGAAGTCGCCGATGGCGGCATAAATCCAGCCGTCGATGCCAAGTTCCAGACCGTTGGAAGTGTGGTCTGCCGGGCGGTCCTTGAAGGTGAACGCAATGTTCTTCACCAGCACCTTTTGCTCGTCGGCTTCGCCGTCACCGTTCTTGTCGATGAACACACTGATGTGCGGCGGATGCAGCAGATAAAGCCGGTCGTGATCCCAGACCAGTCCGCGAGGGGAATCGACATCTTTCACAAACACCTTCACCTCGTCGGCCTTGCCGTCGCCATCCGTGTCGCGCACACGCAGGATGCGGCCGCGGTGCAACCCCCGGTCCAGCGAGCCGTTTCCATCGGAGCTCACATACAACGTGCCATCCGGCGCGGCGGCTACAAACACGGGATAGTTCACGGCGGGTGGCGTGGCGAAGACGGTGGCCTCGAAACCCTCGGGCACCCGCACATCCTTGAGCACGTCCGCCGCCTTTTGTTCAGAAGCCACTGCGGGCATCTTGGCGACCTCCTCCGGTGTGGGGAGTGTGTCACTGGCGAGGGCCGTGTTATCGGAAGCTTTGGTGGCGGCCTTTTTCCTGCCCTTGGCCTTGGCGTTCGCTGCCTGACCGGCTTTCGGCGTGGCGGGGGTGTTTCCGAACACCTCGAACTCACGGATGCTGCCCCATGAACTGGGCCGTCCCTTCTGACCCAGGAATGTCACTTTTACATGGCGCACACCCTCGGTCTTGAACGCATGGATGTTCTCACCGCTCTCGTTGTTGGATGACGCATCAATCAACGTGAACCACATGGTGCCGTCCGGTGAGCCCTCCACCTTGTGCAGGTAGGGCACGTTGTCGAACTCCCAGGAGATGGCGCAGCCGGTCAGTGTTTCCGGTTTGCCAAGGTCCACCTGCAGCCATTCGTTGTTGCGCGCACCGCTGGCGCACCAACGTGTGCTCGCATCCCCATCGACAGCTTTTGCCGCGAGGTTGCCCTTGCCGCTTTCCTCGCTGGAGGCCTTCGTGGGTTTGCCAAGCGCGAGGTTTTCCATTTCTGGTGCGGGAGCAGCGGCCTGGGGTTCGGGCTTGAGGTAATTGTCATTCAGCTTGCCGCAGGCCCACAGGACGCCGCGAGTGATGAGTCGCAAATAGCGCGGGTCGGCGACGGTTTCATTGTTGTGGCCGACGGTGGTGCTGAACACCCGGGTGCCGTTGAAATCATTGATCCACGTGACCACGGCCTCCACGTCCTTGCCCTTCACGGTCTGACGACCGGTCATCAATGGCCTGGCCGTGGGGAAAAGCTGGATGTTGTTGTAAAGCTCCTCAGGGCCGGTCACCCAATCCTCCAGAGTCTTTGTGATGTCATGCTGTTTGTCGGCATGGGTCAGCGTGAGGGGTTCCTTGGGCCCGTGGCCGCTGGATTGAAGGCCGAGATACTCGAACCAGCGTGCGCGCTCGCTGCCGGCATCGGCCTTTTGACCGGCGTTGCCGATGCGGTAGCTGTGCATGGCGCAGTGAAGATTGACGCCGGGGATTCCCCTGGTGTGCGGAGCAAGCACGCCTTGAATGGTGGAGGGATCGCTCATCGATGCGGCGCATTCGTCGTGGATCACCAGGTCGTAGCCCTTCGCGTAATCGGGATTGCCATAGATGGCCAGGGGCGGGTTGGTGGACTTGTCGTCGGTGTGCACCTGGGTGACCTCGACGTGCGCGCGGGCCTCGAGGCCTTGTTTGAGGAGGTCTTTCTGTTTGGCGTAATCGTGACAGCATCCGCCCGTGATCAGGAGGATTTTGAGCGGCTTGGGTGGCTGTGCGCCAGAGGCGGTGGAGCACCCGATCAGGGTGCCGGCGAGCATGACTGCCAATACGTTGTTCGTCTTCATGTCAGGTCGAGTTGAGGGGGCGGACTTTAAGCGTTTTCGTGGGAAATGAGCAACAACTGGAATGGGAGTTCAGCATCTTCCGCCGCAGCGCCCTCCTGTCAGTTTCAGACAGGCTTTGGAATGACATGGATTGAAACCAAATGCCGGTTCCGGCAGTCTTACTGGACGACATGACCAAACATTCATTTCTTTTTCTTCTCACAGCCGCCGCGTCGATCGCCGTCGCCACTGCGGAATCCACCGTCAAACTCAGCAATGTGCACCTGTGCTGCAAGGCCTGCGTGACCGGTGTTGAGAAGGCTCTGTCCAAGGCCGATGGCGTCAAGGCGGAGGTGGACAAGGACGCCGGCACCGTCACCCTCACAGCAGCGGACAATGCCGGACTGGAGAAGGGTGTGGCTGCGATGGTGCGCGGCGGATACTACGGAGCCTCCAGTGACGCATCAATCAAGTCGCCCGACGCCGGGAAGCTGCCTGCCGGCAAGGTGCAGTCGCTCAAGGTGGAAGGCGTGCATCTCTGCTGCGGCAAATGTGTGACCGCCGTGGACAAGGCCGTCAAATCCGTTGCTGGTGTCCAGTCGCACACAGCCGAGAAGGGCTCGAAATCCTTCGAAGTGACGGGTGACTTCAAGGCCGCAGACATCTTTGCCGTGCTCAACAAGGCCGGCCTGGCCGGCCGGGTCGGCAAGTAAACGCCTGTTCAATTCCTCAACCTGTAAAAGCGAACGGCCCGTCATGACGACGGGCCGTTTGGCTTTTGGGTGTATTCTTGAGCCCTGCGGGCAGAAGTCAGGACCACGACGGGTTCTCAGGGAGCGACGCATCAAACTCCCTTACCAGTGCTGCTTCGTAGTCACCGGCGTAGGTCCCGGCGAAGAACCGGTCCAGCGCCTCGCTGTGAAGCTTCTCCCATGAGGCTTCTTCGCGTCCTGGAATGATCGGGTAGAACAAGGCGTTGTTCTTCTTGGCTGCATTGAAGTCGCCCGGCGCATCGCCAATCATCAGCACCTTGTCCGCGGCGTATTTGCCGCTGGTGGCGAACTTCAGGTGCTCGGTCTTGGTGCCCATTTCCTGTCCAGCGATGATCTTCACGAACCCGTCAATGCCATGCTCCGACCACTCGCGTTTGAGTGCGTCCGCAGGCGTCTGGCTGATGCACATGGCATCGGCCTGGGTGTTGATTCTGGCCAGTGTCTCGCGCACGAGCGGAAAGGGCGGCACACCCTCCACGATGTCCTTCACGGCCTTGTTGACGGCGTCCGACCAGCGTTTGACCTGCTCCAGTCCGGTGTTGCCACGGGCCACTTCGGCGTCGAGGGTGGCATTGCCCAGCTTGGTTTCGCGGGCGATCCATGCCTCAAGCGCGCTGATGTCGGGCATCTTGACTCCTCGTGCATTCACCTGCGGGCGCGCACCCAGGAGCTTGATGGCGCGGACGAGGGCGGGGAAGCGGTTTGCGCCGCGCGTCTTCGAGTAGAGATTCACGAACTGCCAGACTTCGCGGGCGTATTTGCTGACCGCCTGGAGATGGAAATGCTTGATAAACATCGGGGTGAAACACTCCTGATGCTTGATCTCCATGCTGTCGAAGATGCAGCCGTCGGAATCGATGCCGACGAAGAATTCTTTCCCGGGTTTGAAGTCTTTCAGGGCTTGGGCGGGGTCGCTCATGGGTGGTGCTGATGTGTGTTCAATGCCATCCCCGGCACGGTGCATGCCGGAAGCGCGGCAGTGTTTGGAAAAGCAAAGATTCCGTCAAGCAGGCGGATGAAAAGCCGCTGGGCTGAAGGGCTGGCAAGTGGATGCCCAGCCATCAGTTTTGAATCGGGTTGAGCTGGAAGAAAAGGTTCCTCGGTTGATCACCCCAAGTGTGATTCTGAGAGTAGTTTTGGAAACCTGACTTGGTGATGGTCACCTGGTAAGGCGTGTTGGAATAGTTGGCCAGGGTCATGGTTTGCAGGAAGAACTGGCCGCTGCTGTCCGTGGTGGTGGTCCGGCCATCTAGCGAGGTGGATACCACGGCACCTGCGATGGGGAGCCCTGTTCCCTGGGATGTGACTGTTCCGTGGATGGCCACGAAGCCCGGGTGATAATTTTCCGGGGCGTCCTTGATGCGGTAAAATCGCAATGGGATGCGATAGGCGTCCGAATCACTCAAGTAGCCGGTTCCTTCATCCGATGTGTGCAAGGTCTGAGTGAGCGGCACCCAGAAGCTGAAGTCCGTGGTGGCCTCCACCTGATACTGCCACTGTTTTTCACCCGAGGTGACGAAGAATTCACCGCGGCCCATTCCCGCAGCCAGTGTGGGCCGGAGCGGGGTTCCAGACGTTTGGACTTCAAACCACGTGGACTTGGCAAAGCCCGCTTCGAAGCGGGCGCCCTGATAGGCGGACGTGTTCACGGCGGGCGCTTTGGAGAACACAAGCGTCACTTCATATTTGCGGCCGGGAGCAAGCGTCCCCGCCGGAATGGTAATCGATGTGGAGCTTGAGGTCAGAGCACCGGGCCCTTCGTCAGGGGATTCATAAATAGTGCGGCCTTGCTCATTTTCGATCTCCACCCAGATCATGCCGTTTGCACCAGGGCTGGTGAACGAGTTCCAGTTGATGGTGAATGGCTGCGAGGCATTGATGGCTTGCAGCGAACCGAGATTGCTCACCGTGGGTGTGACCGGGTAATCATCGGCTGGCAGGCTCAGGGAGACGCTCTTCACGCCGTCGTGGGCAGTGGTCAGGTTCACCGTATAGGTGCCGCTGCTGGGAAAGAAACGATCCATGTCGGTCTTCGAGGTGTAGGAGGATTCCACATCCAGGTAGTTGCCGAATTCAGCACCTTCAAAGTTGAACGAGTTGCCGCTGGGAAATTGAAGGGCCGCGAGTTTGATGGCATTGAGCGAGGTAAGGTCGCTGGCGATCTCGGCGGCAAAGCCTTCCGCCTCGGGTGTGGCTCCCGTCTGGCGATAATACTGGAACTTGGCGATGGTGAAGAGTTCCACATCCGGCTCGGAGGTGGCGGGCTGGCTGCTGGTTTCAAAGTGTCCCATGTTCCCTCCGGGAAGTGCGTTTCCTGCCAGATCCTTTAGCACGGTGCTTCCAGAGGGAGAGGGATTGAGTTCCCAACTGATGGTTGTGCTGGTGGGAAAGCCGGGTGTGTAGGTGGCGAAAAGGACGGTCTGGTCCGTGCTCCACGTATAAACAAAGTTGGCCGGGTTGATGCCGGTTCCGGTCCACTGGATGCCTCCGGCTACGCTGCTCTGCATTTTCTCACTGAAACGAAAGGCCACCGTGGAGCGCACATTCACGCCCTGTTCGCCCCAATGCGGGCTGGTTTGCCAAAGTTGTGGCGGCTGGGTGTCCGTGCCGCCTGTGGTGACGATGTGGAAATGCGTTTCCTTGAGGTAGGCCGCCACACCGGTCACGCCGCCGCCGTAGCTGGAACTGTCCATCTGGACGATCTTGGCAAACATGAGAGTCGCCTCATAGATCCGGCCGGGCTGCAATCTGCCGCCGGGGATGGTGTGCTGCGTGTCCGTGCCGTTCAAACCCTCACCAGGTGCCCCGGTTTCATAAACGACGTTTCCATTTAGATCCTCGACCGTGAGCTGGACAAAGTCGTTGGCTGTCATCCCGGGCGCATCCCACATGACCGTGAAACTGTTGCCGACATTGACAGACTGGGCATCGTTGAAGTTGCTCACACGCGGGATGCTGGGGTAGGCCGAACCAGTGAGGTTCAAACTGATGCTGGGCACACCATTATTCTTCGTATTAATGGTGAGGGTGTAGGTGCCATCGGGGAACTGTGCGTTCAAATCCAGCAAGCTTTCGAAGTTCGCAGTTATGCGATAGCTCTCGGTTCCTTCGGGATCGAGAACGAAGACCTGGCCTCCTGGAATTTGAACGGTGGCACCGTTGATCGTGTTTGCCCCTTCCAGATCAACAAACGCCTCGATGTAGAGCGGATCGTCATGTCCATGTTCCTCCAGCCGCACCAGATGCTGCGCCTCCTGGATGTATTTCTGCCCCTTGACGACTCCGAAGAAAGCCACATCCGCCGCGCGGGCGGGCACGAATGATGCCAGTGCCAGAAAAACCACCCATGTAAGGCTTCGAGTGGTCAGGTAGGAGATGCTCGTCTTCATGAGAAGCATGTTGATACGCCCTATTGGGTGATTCTCAAGCATTAAACAGCATTGGCTTCACTTGCTCCCTTTCATCCACACAGGCTGGGTGTAGGCACCGTTGGCGGCCACATCCCACACCTCGAATCGCACCCATGTGCGGCCCTTCAGACTGGGTGACAGTTTCAGCACCCTCCTGCCAAAGGCCGTGGTGTCGCTGAGGTCGATGCGTTCCCGAAACACCTTGGAGCCATCACCGGAAATCACCTCGGCAAACTTCAGTGGAAAGGTCCATTCCAGTTCAACAGTCATTTCCACCGTTCCATCATCACGGGTGCGAACCTCCTCGCCGCTCTGTGCGTCGCCTGCCTTGAATTGTTTGATGAGAATTTCCCCCGTGGTCGTGAAGAAGGCCCCTTTGCGCAGGGTGTCCAGCACCGGCTGCCAGCTCTCGTCGTATGTGGGCAGTTTGTCCATGCGGAGGTAGTTGATGTTCATGTGGCCGTAGATTTCGTGGTCGTTGAACAGCTTGAAGGTGTCCACCTCGCCGGGCAGATGTTTGCGCACGCCCCAGTTGCACATGTCATCCAGCAAGTTCAGGCAGCGCTCTCCAAGCTTTTCACGCGAAAGGTCACCGGGCATGTGCTTGAAGGCCGCCCCCAGCCACCAGGGTGCCTTGAAGAAATCCTCGTCCTTGAAGATGTCCGGCGTCCAGCTTGATGCCTTGATGCGTGGATGTGCCGTCCAGGCCAGGCCGTTTTCCAGTTCCATCAGTCGCATCATGTCCTCTCGGCTGCCCACGCGATAGACCTTGCCGAACTGCGGCTGGTCCGCCGTGCGCGGCTTGGTGTGCTGAATCCAATACACCGGTTTGGGAAAGAAACTCATCCAATGCCCCGGATGCTTGCCAGGCTCGCGGATGCCCAGATAATCGTTGATTTCCTCGCCAGGCAGCAGCAGGAAGCCAGCTCCCGACAACCGGCGGCATTCACTGAACATCGCATCATATTCTGCAAGGCGCAGCGGCCCGGGGTCTTTCGGATGGCCGTCTCCATGCCATTCGCCCATGTGAACGATGTTCACGCCCATGCCCTTGAACCGCTGCACGAACTCCGGCTGCCAGTCCGCGCTCCATGTGCCTTGCTCCTTGCGCTTCATGGCGTCCACCGTGTGCGCCAGATGATAGTGGCTGGTGAATGTGACATGGCCGGGCAAAGGAACGAACTGGTCGCCATGGGTGAACTTCAGGGCCTGTGCGAACGACCTCAACGCATCGCCGCGTGACAACACCATGAACATGCCCAGCCGGTGTTCCACATCGGGAGGCGCATTGAACCAGGGAAGGAAATTACCGCCGCCTGTCGGTGACTGACGGACGCCCACGCTGAAACCGTCCAGCCCCTGATAATTTTGGCCTGCCCAGGTGTTGCTGAGGTTGTCGCTGTAATCGCGCGGATCAAAGAACTGATGTGGCGGCGGCATGAGAGCGATTGAGCCGCGATCATTCTCCACAGCGATCAAACGGTGCCGCACCTTGCGGGGTTCGCCGCGCACATGTTCGCTCACACCCACACGCCGGAACAAACCCTCGGTGTCCATCCATCCCACGCGTTGCCAGCCCGGTGCCGTTCCAGTGAGCCCGGCTTCGTAAAGAATGGCCCGGCGATCCTCCTTGGTCCGAACCACCGCCTCCATGCGCATCAGGCTTGTGCCTGCATAAATGTGGAATTCGATGCTGCCATGAAACGGACCGATGTTCAGTGCTTCGACACGGATGGTCGCGCGTTTGCCTGCGCTGCGGATTTCCACCCGTTGTTTCTGGAGTTGACCAAGGTGGGTCTTCGTTGGGCGGTTGGGAACCTTGTCGAAAAACACATCCCAGATGCTCAGTTCCGGCGGGCGTCCCGGCGGCGCGGCGCGAGTGCCCACGTGCATGAAAAACACCGGGTTCATTTCCCTCATCGTGGGTGCATACACACCCGATCCAGCCGCAGCGACTCCGATGCTTTCGATCAACGGGGCATCTGGCTTGAGATTGAGCGCCAGGCGTCCGTAATCACCGCCTTCCATCGGCCAGTTCACCAGCAACAGATGTGCTGACTGGCGTATTTCCACGTCGCAGTCCGGCGAATAACCATCGCGCACCACTTCCACGGGAGACTGGGCGTGGAGACAGCCGAGCGAACAGAAAAGCAGGGTGATCTGGAGAAGCTGTGCGATCAGGAATGCTGCGACGGCCTTTGATTTCATATCGAAGCCGGATGCTACGCCGGGCCTGTCACGTTTTCACCTTCAACTTTTGGACACGCGAGATTGCACCACAAATGCAAAGCCCCCCGACTGACCTGGGTCAGTTATATCTGATCAGAGGTGGGGCCTGAATGAGTAGCGACATCACAGCACCGCGTTCGATGCCGGGGCGGGAACAGTCCTCACCACGGCCCGTGGCCATGATTTTGGCGCACGGTTGCGCGGCATCACGAACGCCACCTCCAGCGCCATCGTCACCAGCCACACCTACGATTACGACAACGTCCACCGCCGCACCATGGAGACGGCCCACCGGCCCGTCTCTACA
>CAYQCZ010000068.1:0-12350 GCA_964415955.1 uncultured Verrucomicrobiota bacterium
TGGCTTTTGATGCTCCACGTCATGGCTCAGGATCCCGGGAACGCCTGAGTGTTGTAGCGGTGGTCTGTGACTTCCGGCGCGTGGTGTGCCATCCGGGTTGATCTTCCCCTCTTGAATCAGTTTTTCCCTGAGTGCCTTTACGGCGTCCATCTGGCCTTCATCCTTCTCGTTGACCAGGCGGATGGAGTGTTCACGTTCCAGCAACTCCACGAACAAGGCGTTGGCCACACGCAACGTTGTGTCCATGCACTCCAGTTCACTGCGACCCATGCCCGCCAGCATGGCGTGCATCTGGAGCCAGCGGGGCGCGCCGGGCGGGCGTCCGTTGGATTCCCTGCGCCACACGTTTGGCATGGTGCGGTGCCACTCGAAGTAGGCGCGGAGGTCCAGTTCTGCCTGGAGTTCAAACAGGGCGGCGCGTTGCAGGTTGAGATTCAGCCACCATGCACGCCAGCGCAGTGCGCGGTGGAAACTTGCATGCTCCACACGCTGGATGGCCTGCGTGGCGGGCATTGAGCAGAGGGCGATGGCCAGAAGAAGATCACCCAGCACCGGTTCGCCACCTGCATTCAATGCAAAAGGACTGCCGAGGCGTTGCAACAGCAGTTCATGCCCCAGGCAGAGCGGATGCAGCAACGTGCCTCCCGCCCTGTGACGGACGGGAAGCATGCTGGCTGCATAATACTCAAGCTGGGTCATGGGGTGCCTGGCATCAGGACACCGCATCCAGCGCAGCGCCATCGAAGCGCCTGCATGGCAGCGTCATCTTGATGTTGTCTTCGTTGGTGATCTCCCATGTCCCGCCTCCCATGTAGTTCCAATCACCGTCCAGCAGGTCGATGCCAAAGTCATCGATGGTAATTTTTTCAAGGAAGCCAGGGACTTCAACAGCGGCCTTGGCGTTGGCCAGGGTGTTGGCTGCGGTGGACGCGACCGGGATGAAGTCAAACGTGACGCCCTCGCTGGGATCGACGGCGGCCAGCGTCATGGTCTTGCCGGTGCGATCTTTGACCCTCTTGACGTCGGCATCATGGGTGCCACGGATGGATTGCAGCTCGCGATCCGTGTTGGCAGTGACGGACGCCCAGGTGATGGAACCGTCGGTGCCATGCAGCATGGCGCGACCGTGGAGCGCGGTGGCATTGCCAAGGGCGAGCGTGTCCGGATGGAAGAGCTGGTGCCAGGCGGCGGAGATGGCGGCCGCCAGGGCGGCCAGATGGAGTTGGATGTGTTTCATGGGTGTGAGGGTTCTTGTTGCGGTGGTTGCGGATCAGGCAGGCGTGCCAGCGGCGGCGGGCGGCTCCTTGTGGAGCGTGACGACTTCGCGCTTGAAGCTTTCATTGAGCGCCTTCGCCTCGGCGTCAGTCAGTTGAACGATGCTGCGGGCGCGGTGCAGCACACCACGAAGGGCGATCTGCTCGTTGGTTTTGTAGGCTTGTTTGATGGGTTCTTTCGGCATGGGATTATGGTGTTGGGTGTTGGTGGATTCAGGATTCAGATTCCTCGATGTCTCCAGCGAGGATGAGATTGATGGCGATGAGGCGCTTTTGTTTGTCCGCCTCGTTTTCAGGTGCGATCTCGACAACGGTGGGTGTGTCAAACGTGATGGGCACACCGGAGATCGAGCAGGCAGGCACCCAGCCGGAGAGCCTCTCACAGATGGCTTCCACGATTTCCTCGGATGTTTTGCCTGTCTCGTTGGTGATGCGTTTTTCGACCACACCGATCTGGATGCGGACTTCGGTGAAGTGGATGCCTTTGCGACGTGGATCCAGATCGTAACTGGCAATGAACACACCGATGGCCGTGGCGAGCTTGGCGATGTTGTGATCAATGTCGCTCTCCTTGTCCTTCTTCCTGAGCGAGAGAATGTCCCAGCCGGTGAATTGGCCGCCAGCCGTCGCAGTGAGCCGCGCCACAATTTCATCCTGCAAAATGAAGACGCGAGCGCTCATGCGGGCTGGATGATGAGCTCGCCAAACATCTGGTCTGGGCGGAGGCGGTTGTTGACGCACCGGTTGCGCGTCTGGACGGGTGTCAATTTGCAGCCATTGAACAAGTCCCTGTTGAACGGGCTGTCATCGAGCGTGACTAGCCATTGGCCATTCAGCTTGTCGAGCTGTCGGCGGAACTGGGTGAGCTGCTTTTCATCCCAGCCGTCGTAGGCGCTGATCTTCGCGTGCAGGTAGGGCGGGTCGCAAAAGAATAACGTCTCGGGACTGTCCTGATTGCGGAAGCACTGCTCGTACGGGATGGACTCAATCGTAACACCATCAAGCCGTTCATGGACCGCCCGGAGCAATTCGTTCACCTTGGCGCGGGAGAAATCACCGCCGCCGCCCCGTGTCTTGGCGACTCCAAAGCTCTTGCCGCCACCACCAAACGAGACGCGGTTTCGGTACAGGAAATGAACCGCCCGTTGGATTTCGGTCAGCCCAGGGTTGTGCCCGAACCGACGAAACAACTCGCGCGAACCCACGAGCTGATCCACCTGGCGCATCATTTCCGGCAGATGGTTCTGGACGGACAGGTAAAGCGCCACGATGTCCTTGTTGATGTCATTGATGACCTCGCGCTTGCTGCGCGGTTTGGCCAGCAGCATGGCCAGGCCGCCCGCAAACGGCTCCACGTAGCAGACGTGGGGCGGGATGAGTGGCAGGAGCTGCTTCAACATGCGGCTCTTGCCGCCGGGCCAGCGGAGGATGGGTTTGGTGCGGGGTGTGGTGGGTGGGGTTTTCATGGGTCAGCTTGTTCCAAGTCGGCCAAAGGGATGTGTGGTGGTGGATGAGGGGCGAAGGATCTGCACACCGCCGCCTGTCTGGATCTCTGCACCAGCCTCGGGATTGTCCGGCGCGGCCACGGGCACCTTGCAATCCGCCACGCGCTCCAGATAGCGGATGTCCTTGTCGTTCTGGCGTCGCTCGTCTTCAGTCAGCGGCTCTTCCAGGCGGGCCTTCATGTCCACCAGCACAAGACGCTTGGCCAGCGCCTTGAGGTCTTTGGGAATGGTGGTGATGTCATCATCAAGCGTGTTGCGCTCACAGCCCGCCACTTCCGCCCGCACGCGATCCACCACTTCCTGGATGATGGCGGGCGTGGGATCTGCCTGACCGGCCTTGAGGGCCTTGGTGCGGAGTGCATCCACATACGGCGCGAGTTTCGCGTCGTAGATGTCATCCAGGGTGATGGTGATCCAGTTGGGCATGTGTGTTGTGGTTGGTTCCGGCGGTCTTAGCTCTGATGGGTTCAACCACCGGAGCGCTTCGCGGTGCGTGGCATCACTGCGAGCGTGGAAACACGCTCCATGTGACGTTGGTGATGAACACGCTGGCCGAGTGCCGGTTCTCAATGCTCTGGAGCCTGATGGCCTTCACATTGTCCAGCGTGTCTGGCGGAATCGCATGGTAGCCACGCACGGCTGTCGTGCCATTCAACGCATTGGTCAGCGTCACAGCAGTGACTGTGGACCAGTTCGTGCCGTCGTAAGTGACCTCGAAGTCGAAGATCACATTGGTGGTGGCGGTGTTGGTGCCTGCGAAGTGCGGCATTACCGCAAGGCCGCGCCCAGGGAACAGCGTCACGGCACTGGACACCACGTTGGACGTGGCGTCAGTGGTGACGAGTGCGGGCACGTTGTCGAAGTTCCCGAAACGTGGCGGGAACTGCTGGGCATTGGCCGTGATGGCCGTGGCGGTGATGAGCGCGAAAAGCGCGAGCAGGTATCGGATGGGTTTCATGATGGTATCTTGTTGGGTGTGGTTGCCGCCTCCCCGCCAGGTGGCAGGGAGGCGGCGTTGTGGTTACTGGATGGTGTAGCAGGCGATGCCGCCCGTGTGCTGGACGTGGAGCAGCTCGTAGTTCTCCACCGTGATGAACACGGTCTTCACACCCTGCTCGGTGACATAGACCGCGTATTCGCCGCCGCCATAGCTGGCGTTGGAAACGTGGCGGACGAGGTTGCTGGGATCTTCCGGCGTCTCACCCGGCACGGCGGTGAACAGAAGCACCTTGCTGCCAAGGAAGTTCTGCTTGGTGCCGCCGTTGTTGTAGCGCTCCACGTTGGTGCGGACGCTGTCCAGGCCGATGGCTGTGGCGATCTCCGTGTCGCTGGTCTTCATGGCGCGCACCTGCGCACCGGCGTTGTCCTGCGCCTCATACGCCTTCTGGCGCAGCAGCGTGGCCGCCTCGCCGAAGAGTGCGCGGTTGGCGTGGAACCCAATCGTTGGTGCGATGACCTCGATGTTGCGCTCCTTGATGTCCAGATCCGGGTTGGAGGCGTTGTCCCAGGTAAGCGTCTCTGTGGCGGCGGAGGCCTGGGCAAGCGCTAGCGCCTCCATGATGCTGGCGCGCATCAGCATGTCGATCAGCCACTGCGTGTGCATCTTCTCCCAGTCGGGCTTCTCCTTGAGCTGGTCGCGGTCCAGCCTGACGGTGAGACCACGGTTGGGCACGAGGCGCGTGTCCTTGGTGGAGGTGCGCTGCTTGACCTCGGGAAACTCCGCGCCGGGGTTGCGCTTCACTTTGCGGTAGTCCACGACCTCGAAGGGTTCGTCTTCGTTGTATCGTGTGATGATGGCATTGCGGCCGCTGGCGCGGCGTGGTGCCAGGAAGTCCCGCAGCTGCGCGAGCTGGTTGCGGTGGGGATCGGCGTAGCCGATGCCGAAGGAGGTGACCTCCTCGCGGTATGTGGCCTGTTCAATCAGGCTGTCGTTGGCCAGGCAGACCTGGCCGTGCCGCTGCGGCAGTTCAGGCGTCGGAAGGATCCCGAGGCTGGCGCAGATGGCGTTGCTGAGTGCGATGGATTTCATAGGTGTGGGTGTTGTTGGCTTGGGTTGCGGGTTGATCAGCTCACCACGGTGCGGTTGATGCCGAGGGCCGTGAACGGAACCTCTGCGCCATCCGCCGCAGCGGCCTTGGCCTGGCCGATGACGTAGTAGGTGCCTGCGCCAGCGGGCAGCGTGCGCACCGCGCCATTGGCAGCGGGCACAAGCAGGTCACCATTGGCGATGGCTCCGGAGGCAGTGCCCCGCGTGTGGCCGATCTCGCCGAGGTGTTTGACAGACAGGCTGTCCTCCGCCGCTGCCGCGCTGTCCTCCTGAGACATGGCGTAGGGCACGTCCGCCGCGCCACAAAGGGCGACGTGGTGTTCATCGCTGCCCGCCTTCACCACCTTGAAGCGGCCAATGGCCGAATCGGTCAGGTAGGTGTTGGGAACAATGGCGACGGTGTTGGCCAGCGCAATGTCCGTGCCGGTGAGGCGGTGCCAGGCGGCGCTCCATGCGCCTGCAAGCACCGCGATATTGAGTTTCAGTTTCATGATGTTGCTTTCGGTGTGTTGGACGGTGGGTGGGTGATCAGGCCTTCTTGCTGCGCGCCTTCATGGCGGCGAGTTGTTTGTCGTAGGCGGCTTGATGACGAACAGCGGCCTCGGCCTGCTCGCGCGGGAGTCCTGCGGCCATCTTTTCACGAATGGCCTTCTCGTCTTCCTTTGCGCGTTTCTGTCCCGCCTCAAGATCAGCGACGCGCTGCCTGAGGCTGTTGTTTTCCGCCGCGAGATCGGGCGGGGTTTGAGTGTTGGCTGCCATAATGGTGGATGTTGGGTGTTGGGGTTGTGGGTGGATTACTTGATGGTCGCGGTTTTGAGCTGCTCAGCCAGGGCTGGATGATCGCGCAGGATGGCAGCCTCAGCCTGCTGCCAGTCTGCAATGTCCTTGTAGCGCGGATCGCTGTTAGCCAGGTGCAGGAGCTGCTGGCGGGGCGTGAGTTCAATCCTGGCATCCTGCTTGCGTTCGCCCTGCATGGACGCTGCGGTCTTGTGGACCACAGTGGAGTTGGCGAGTGCCGTCGCGGCCTTCTCAAAATCCGCAGCCTCGGTCAGATCCTTGATGACCTGGTCGCGCTCGGCCACGGCCTTGCGGCCCTGGGTGATGGCCAGATCGGCCAGCGCGGTGGCGCGCATCTTGCGTTCGTTCGCAAGCGCAGTCTGCGCGTTGGCCAGTGCGGTGTCCTTCTCGCACAGCTTGGTCTTGAGCTGGTCGCGTTCCGTGGTGAGGGTGGACTTGTCGTTCTCCAGTGCGGTGATGCGGCCGGTGAGGGTGGACTTGTCGTTGGAGAGCGCCGTGATCTCACCGGCACGCGAAGTGTGGTGGGACTGGATACGCTCCATGACTTGTTGATCGGTGGCATCGTTGGCGAGGACGACGCCCTGCGCCGCGAGCCACCCAATGAGGAGTTGTTTCATGGGGTCTGTGTGTTGTGTTTCTTCGGGCTTCGCGGCGGGTGTGTTCGTCTTCGCGTTCGCGAGCGAGTCCACGCCGGAAATGTTGGGTGTGGGCGTAAGGCCCACGGATAAAATCTTGTAGGGACGGACCACTTCTGCGCCCTCGCGCATTTCGCCGGTGCGACGCACCAGCCAGAGGATGCTGGGAAATTTGCAACCCTCGTTTTCCACAGCCAACGCGCCTTCTTCAATGAGTGCGAAGCGTGATTCCATGCCGCGTGACGATTTGCGGTTCTCATCCAAAACACCAATGGGTGAGGCCGGTCCCGCATCGGCTCCAACGGTTTCGCGCGAGTGCTGCTTGAGGTCGGGGTGGCCTTTGAAGACGGGGCGCTTGATGATGGCGCGCTTGATGCGTCCAAGGATTCCGCTGCCGTTCTCATTGGCCAGCAGTTCATCCACCACGGCTTCGTCCACCTGCTGGATGTAGGTCTCACGCACGATGCGCCCGTCACGCAGGACGAGACGGTCCTTGCGGTGTTCGCCATAGGGCGCGATCAGCGCCCAGCCCTCAGCATCCAGTCCAAGGGCGTTGTCGAGAACCATGTCTTCAGGGGTGTGTTTCATCGGGTCAATCGGTTGATGTGCTTCTGCGCAGTGTCCTCCAGCGCGGCATCGATGCGCTCCGGTTTCGGGAGGGCGTGTGGATCCTTGTCCTGGGTGACTGAATCCAGCAGCCAGTAGAAGACGGGCAGCCTGCCTTGATCATCGCGGCGCGAGCTGGCCTTGCGACCGGCGCGGCGCGGGCCAATCTTCACCAGGTCATGAGCGATCAATGCGCCCTTGGCCTTCTTCCCCTTGAAGAAAATGGCGGTGAGATTGCCAAACGTGCGCGGGCTGCGGCCGTAGGCTTCCATGCGCGCCGGGATGGTGAGCGCCTTGTCATCGCGGCGGATGGTCCCGCCAAACACCTTCTGGTTGAAACGCACGTCCGCGATGGAGAACTGGGCGCTGTCCGCCGTCGCGGCCACGTCGCCAATGCTTTCGCCGATGTCCGCCCAGAACCCGCTGGAACGCGCGCCAAACTTGTTGCGCGGGCCATCAGCCTGGCGTTCGCGGAAGTGGTCCTTGAATTCCTCGGAGGCGCGCACGCCGAGATCCTTGTTGAGCTTCACCGGATCGAGCTTCTTCTCCAGCCTTTCAATGGCATCACCCCTGAGGAGGAATTTCACGATCATGCCGCAGCCCTCCATTGGATGGTGTCGCCCGTGATGTCGATCTGGTCTCCAAAGAGCCTGCCGATGGACGCTTTGTAACGGTCATCCAGACCGGTGACACTGGCGGACAAGCCGTCATTGAAGTCACCCACCTGCGATGCCTGTTGCTGGTCAGGTGCCAGGAGACCCAGCGCGATGGCGTCCTCGCGGTCGATCAACTTCAGGCCCATGCCGCTGTTGAAATCAAACGGCGGATACGGCGTGCCAAAGCGTGAGAGCGCGGTCCAGATCCCGGAGGTCTTCAGCGCCACCATGCGGCCCGTGCGCTTGAAGACTTCCAGGGCGCGTGTGTCGCCCGCTGCCAGTGCGGCCTTCTCAAAACGATCCGGCCAGTCGCGTGGCACACGGCTGAAGCGGTTGCGGACCAGCTCCTGCGCGGGCCATGCATCAAGGATGTCGGGATCCTGTCCCTGCTTCCACTGGGAGTAACCTTGCGCCTGGCCGATCTGTGTGCGGTAGATCAACTCCAGGCGTGGCTCGCTGGTGATGTCCTGGAGTGTGCCACGCTTTGCTTCATCCACGGGTGTGAGACCCTCACGCCGCGCGATCTCCTGCATGTCCGCGATAAACTTCTGGCGGTTCATCTTGAACGCGCCAGGCTGGCCGGCTGCGATGCGCTCTGATCCAACCGCCTGACCACGCGCCGAGGTGATGGCCTGCTGCATGGCGTCTTGAATGGCCTGCATCATGCGCACCGACTCCACACCTGCGGAGAACTGGGCGCGCTGCCTGAGAGCCAGCGGCATGCGCTCCCATTCCCGTGTGCGGAGAATGGAGCCGATGGGCGTCTTTGATCCCATCTGCGCCACGGCATCGGCCAGCGGCGTGGGCGTGCCGATGATTTGGATGGCACCAGCATTGGCCAGGGCGAGCTGCCGGGAGTTGGCCAGCGTGGAGATGGCCTTGTCGCCAATGCCCTCAGCGATGCCGGAGACCACCGCAGAGCCCATGGCGGCTTCCAGTGAGTTCACCACTGCGGATGCATCCAGCTGTTTCAGGAGTTCCGGCAGCTGTGCGAGTCTGAGTTCCACCAGGTGCAACACTTCATCGTCTCGCAGCAAAGGACTGGCGACGGCAGTGAGTGTGGCTTGATACCACTCGCGCAGTGGTGCCAGCCAGCGGTCTTGCACGGATGGCAGTTCTGCCAGTGCGGCGGTGATCAATGCCTCGATGGATTCACGGTCGGCTGCGTTGCCGAGTGCAGACGCTGGCGGAAAACCGGGCGTTGGCAGCGGAGCCGGTTGTGCAGGTGCTGACAACACCTCCTCGTCATCATCTGCTTCGGGGATCTGCAAACGGTCATGTGCCGTGGCAAGCGACACACGCCCGCCGTGTCGGACCAGGAACTCCATGCCCTTGGTCTCACGATCACTGTCCGGCTTCCTTGGGACGCGCAGGCGGAACCAGGCCAGCGGCCTCACACCACCAAACAGGTAGGCGATCAGCGGCTCGTCGATCTCCGTGTTGAGGATGCCGTTGACCAGGCTTACATCCGCCTCAAGGAGCGCAGTCTTTTCCTCATCCTGGAGGCTTGCGCCCGTGCGATCACCTTCACCGCTTTGTGTGCTGAGATCGCCACCCCGAAACAGGCGGGCGTAGAGACGGTTGGCCTGGTCAATGATTTCCACAAATGGCAGAGCGGATGCGGCCTTGCTGGTTTCAATCAGGGAAATCTCCGCGCTGCGGTTGGTAACCGTGATCCAGTCGCTCGCATACACACGCAGAGCCTCGGCAAAATCATTCCACTCCTTGCTTCCCTTGGCGGCATCTGTCTTGCCCTGGATGCCTGGCACACCAAAGCGCGCGGAAAACAGCAGATGATCGCGCTGGGCATACTGTTTCATGGTGTAGGCGACGCTGCACGGGCACATGTGGCCATGCCCCACGCCGCGCACCCATTGGCCGCGCTCCATGGGGGTGCCGTCGTAATCACCTTCCGACGCCAGAAAGCGAAGGCGGCCTGTGCGGTTTTCAAAAAACCACACCGGACAATGAATGAGCGTGGCTGTGACCTGCTTGCGGTCGATACTGTCGATCTGCAACACCTGTTCGTGGATCGTATAACGGAAGGCGTGCATCGACATGATCTGCTGCACGAGCAGGTTCACGCCGCCGCGATGGTCCTGTTCCATCGCGGAGGTGGCGGTGAGGTTGTTGTAGTAATAACGCAACGCATCGGCGTGCTTCTCCGCGTCACGGCTGTCATCCGCCTTCTCGATTTCCCAGGGCAGGCGGGCGGTATCGGCGTAGCGCTTCTGCGCCGGGCCGCACAATTCACCGTCGCGCTCGAACATGATCTCCCATGTGCGCGCCGCAGGGCGCAGTGTGCCCACCCGGAACTGGCTCAACTGTTGGGCGATCAACTCCACGGTCAGCTCGGGGAATGGTGAGTAGCGGAGCTGGATGGCGCGCTCGATGCGCTCCTGGGTGATCTGGGACTGCTGCTTGCGGGGTGATCTAGCCATGAGTCACCTCCATGGAATGGCGACGGTCACAGACCGACGCTACAGAGAAAGAGCGCCGCCCAATAAAGCCGGGACTCGCAGGAGGAACTGGGAGTCGGACCCCAACATGAACTGGGCTGGCGCAAATCATATCGGCACACCTCCCCTGCGGAATGAAGGCCGTCGCACCGCGACAGACTGGAAGGCGAAGGGAGCGGTCTTGGTGTGCCCGCCCACCATTGCGGCAAGACGCGCATAAACTTTCGCAAGACCAAGGTGATTCTCGACCTTGTCCACCCAGTCTTCAGCGCCAGTCTGTGGATTCTTCTCTTTGCGGAGGTTCAACAGATGCCCATCCAGAACGGCTTGTGTGGCTCCCGCCCCTATGTAGGTCTGCGGCAGGCGGGCGCGAGGGAGACGTCGCAACACCTTGCCCTCCGGAGCGCTGACCATTTCGAGCAGGCCGGAGGCGGGTGAGAGGAAATCATTCACGGCGGTCTGGATGCTCTCCGCCCTGTTGCATTTTATCTGCGGATAGATGAGCCCGTCCTGTGTGAAACCAATGGTCTGCTCGACGCCCCTGCCTTCACCGGCGACGAACAACACTGCCATGGCGCGGACACCAGTCCACTTGCCACGCGCTCCATCCCATGTCAGGCCAGCACCGATGTTGCCGAGGTGCGATTTGAGCAGATCGTTGCGCGGCATGATGGGCGGCGTGTAATGGTCCAGCCCGTTGAGCGACATCACGAGGCGCTTGGTGAGATCAGGCTCGCCGCCCGCATCCAGAAACACACAGGAGATGTCCATCGCTTCCATCAAGAGCGGCAGCCGGGTGGGCGCGTTGCCGCTGGCGATCAATTCCGCCCACACGCAGGAGCTGACAAACGGGCTCTGAACCTCATCCACCCAAAGCCAGCAGCGTGGCCCCATGTCCATGCCCGCAAAGCGTGGATGTTCACCACGCGCGAGAGACATGGCGTAGGGCTGTGGCAGTTCCTCTTCCTCCGTCGTGCCCAGCTCGCGCACTTGATCCAGCAGCTCCTGGGTGATCGGTTGGGCCGCGCCAGCATTCGGCATGGCGACCCGGTCGCAGTAGAATGCGGTGATGGCCTCACCACTGGGATCTTCAAGCGCGGCATACCAGGCACCGACAAATTCCTGCATGGAGATCGCGCTGCAATTGAGCTGCGAGACGCGCACTCCCAGGCGGGCATGCTTCACGCGATCCGGATGCTTCGCCACATAATGACCTGCGTCACGGTCCAGCTCATGACCGCACTCCGGGCACGCACAGTAGTAATGTGCCGAGCGGTCATGGCCCTGCTCTGGTGTGATGCTTGGATCTGTGCGGCGTGGCACACCATCCACCGCCACGCGGATGATGCGCGGGAATTCCTCCTCAAGATTCCATTCCTGACCGCAGGCAGCGCACGGCACCAGCTTCACATGGAAGCTGCTGGCCTTGAGACGCGCGTTTTGACCTGCTCCTGCCACACGCTGCGTGCCGATGAACATCGTCAGCCGGATGGGTGAGTTGGTCATGCGGCCGTCCACGTAACCGATATTGCGGTCAGGGATGTCATCCACTTCATCCAGCACCGCGATGTCGATGGTGATGGATGTGGGCGGCTTGTGCATGCCGCAGAAATTGCCGAAAGCCTTGCGCGTGCCATCTGTGACCGTGAAGGACTCCTTGCGGTCCACGGTCTTGCCGCTGGCGTTCTGGACCTTTCCGATCTGGATCATCTCCGCCATCCATGGATACAGGTCCAGCACGTTGGGCCGGAACTTCTGGTCCACGATCTCCATCAGCTTGGGCCGGTCAGGCAGATAGACGCCAATGCTGACGAAATGGATGGCTGTGCCATAGGCGACCAGATTCAGTTCAAGGATGGTCTTGCCCCATTGTGCGCCGCCACCCACTGCCACGGATGCGCCCTGCAATTCACCGGGCTTGAATTTGACGCCATCGATCTCGACCGTCTCCTTGTGGAGTGTGTTGCGCAGAATCTTGTCGATCCACTCAATCACCAGGGCAAGGGGCGCCCGGCCTTCGAGGGAATACTTGCCGCCGGTGCCATCCCGCTGGAGCACTCGGGCGTGTTCCGTGAGGAACTCACCGAAGCTCTCACATTGAGGTGCGTTGCTGCGGCTGGCCGTCGCGTGGCCGGAGACGACGGCAAACGGGTTGATACGTGTTTCAGGATGGGCTTGCAACGCGCCGCCATGCCCTTGCAACGGCGTTGAAGGGGTGGGGTGCGTGTCTTCACACCCCCCAGCGCGTCCTGGGGCATTCTGGAAAGGATCGCCAGCCCGTGGTTGTCGGCCAGATGCCGGGCTGGCTCCGGCATGGGCGACGGGCCATGAAGCGGGTGCCGTCTGGCCTTGCGAAGGCGCACTCACGGT
>CAYQCZ010000069.1:0-12295 GCA_964415955.1 uncultured Verrucomicrobiota bacterium
GTGGAGTCTTGCGAGATGAGATTCAGTTCTTTGACACCATCTTTGATGAGCGCCTTGGCCTCGGCCACGATATCCGCCTGCGTGCGGCTGCGATGCGAGCCACGCATGCGCGGGATGATGCAGAAGCTGCACGGATGATTGCAGCCCTCGGCGATCTTCACATAGGCGAAATGACGCGGCGTGAGACGGAAGCGCGGCGTCTCAAAGTCAGGGATGAAAGTTGGTCGCTGATGCACCTCCAGCAGCGGTGCGGATGCTGCCCTGCCAGTCGCGCCCGAGGAAACTGCGACCACCTGGCGCGTGTGGTTGTGTTTGCCCGTGCCACGGAGCGAGATCTCCCCTTCATGAGCAGAAGCGGGTGTGGCGGCGTCCAGTTCGGCCAGCCGTTTCTGGACTTTGCTGCGTGAGCTTGCCTTCCCGCCCGGTTCAGCCACCTTCGCGCGCCGACGTTCCAACGCTTCACGGACGATCGATCCCACCCCGGCCACCTGGTCGATGCCCATGAAGGCGTCCACCTCCGGGATGAGCTTGGGCAGTTCCTCGCGGAACCGTTGCGGCAGACATCCCGAGACCACCAGTGCCTGGCCTCGGTTGCCCGCCTCGCGCACGGCGGCGGATTCAAGGATGGTGTCCACGCTCTCCTCCTGTGCGGCGTCGATGAACGAGCAGGTGTTGACGATCACGGCATCGGCCTGCGAGGCGTCATTCACGACCTCCACGCCGTCCTTCAGAAGGGATCCAAGCATGATTTCGGCGTCCACCAGGTTCTTGGCACAACCGAGTGAAATGAGCCCCACACGGATGGGGGCGGCTTTGGTATGGGTCTTTTTGGACACGGCGGCGTCAAGCTAGATGAAGATGCGTCTGCGAATCAACCGCCGTTCGCACAGCGGCCGGCCGGCCTGCCTCAAGGCCCGAACAGTTTTGGGTGGCCCAGCACCCTGAAGAATTCCGTCCGGCACGCTCCCAAATCGGTGGCTTCGCGTGGAATCACCAGCACATCGCCTGCTCCGGTATCAGTTGCGGGCCGGAAGGCCATTGACTGGCCGTTCCATTCGACGGCGCGCACCTCCGCGCCAGTCCAGCACCTCTGCTGGAACAGCCACACCAACGGCGCACCGTCTCCGAGCTGGTTTGCCTGACCAAGGTCGGAACGGATGAGACGCCGCATGTCGTCGCAGAACGGGTTCCTCGGCAGCGGATCGAAGTCCTTTGCGGTGAAGACCGAGTTCTTCTCCCAAAACCTCCCTCCACCCCAGTCCACATAACGGGCCCTTTTCGCGACCACATGGGCACTCCATCCGTCCTTGCCATTATAGCCGCCGGTCACGGTGAGATTGAAGACGACAATGTTCGGCGCGATCTCGGGGTTCGTCAGCAGCGCGTTTGCGACGGTGGTTTGCGGTCCGCCTGCAATCACCAGCAGGGGCTTCGTCGGTGACGCCTTTTGCGCCCAGTGGACGATCAGCCGGCTGCCGTCGCTCGCATCCGCCGCCGTGTCCTCGATGCGGCCGCTTGCAGGTCGTGCGAGCGCCCGGTCGGAACCGCGGGTGAGACCGGGGATGTTCTTGAGACCGGATTCGCGCGCCAGTCGGAGCGCCTTCTCCGCATCGCGCCACGATTGTTCAAAGGTGTAATGATAACCTTTTTGCCAGTCCCACATGTCGCGGCTGACGATGTTGCCGCGCAGGTTTGCGGCCCCGAGGCTTGTCTGTGCCCAGAGGTAGTTGTTGTCGAAAACGTCGAACCACCAGTCATTGTCGTAAATGATGGGATTGTCCGGCCCGACACCTTTGATGTGCACTGCGCCGTCGCGCATCTGGTGCTCCGGAACCACAGCTAGAAGCGCCTGCGCACACAGGGGCAGCAACAGCAGGATCAAAGACGGAGGCTTGCGCGGCTTGTTCATTGCAGAGGCGGCGAAGTTCACAAAACGTTGGTCCGGTTGCAATGCAGGTGTTTCGTGTGCAGGTGTTTCGTGCAGATGTGTCTGAACGCAAAGGCGGCCACAGTGACAGGTGATGTTCTACCGGCGGACCACGACGAGCCAGTCCTCGGTGGGATCGGAAGGCGGATTGCCGAACGACACCTTGCCGCCGCCGTTGACGGATTTCACCGAGCCGTCGGCGAGCGCGCCGCCGCTGCGCGGGTTGAACCACTTCACGGAGAACGCACCTTTCGCGCCGGACAGGTCGAGGTCGCTGGTGCCGCCGTTGGGGAGATAAACGAGATACACCTCGCCCGCCTGCGCGAGGCAGAACTTTGAGTTGTCATTCTTCGTGTTGCCGATGAGCGCATTGGCGTTGTTCATGTCCCAGAACGGAATCTGGTTCGCCGGGAAGAACTCCAGCGCGATGCGGCAATAGTCCCATGACTTGTCGCGGCTGCGCCAGTTCTCGCAGACGAGGTCGTTTTCCGCGAGCTGGTAGCCGAAGTAGTATTCCACGCCCGCGCCGCCGGCCATGAGGTTGCCCCAGAGCGTGAGCTTGCGCGTGTCGTGCAGTGTGTAGCCCTTGGTCTCTTCCACGGACGGCCCCTTCTTATCGGCTTTGTCCTTTCCCTTCTTGGGCTGGCCTTCGGCGCTCCTCACGCGCGCGATGCCATCGAAGCCCTTGTAGCCGGGATCGGGCGGGACGCCGAGGCTCGCCGGCCCCTGCTCGTCATTGGCGACCACCCACGGGCGACCGGCCTTGGCGGACTCCGTCACCCACTGGAGCGTGCGTTGATGCACCTGATTCCAGCCGTTCTGCAACGACGCGCCCGTGAGCAGTGAATTGTTGCCGAGCAACGGCGTGTAAACCTTCTCCTGCTGGTTGGGGAAGGTGTGGATCACGATGTGGTGTTTGTAGGGATCGGTGTCGTGAATGTATTTCACCATGTCCACGATCTCCTCCGTGCTCTGGGTGTTCTCCTCGCCGATGTTCCAGTTGAGGGCGAGCGCGTGGCCGAAGCGCGCGATCAACTCGCGGCAGTAGAGCTTGCGCTCGATGCCTAGCCTGCCGCCGTCCAGCGACTCGGGCACACGTCCGGGTTCCGCCTGCTGGCCGAGGCGGTCGTCGTCCATCTCGTTCTCCTGAAGTTTGAAGTGCAGGTAGAGGCCGAGCTTCGTGGCGTGATCAAACACCACGCCCCACTGGTCGAGCTTCGAGCAGTCCCAGTGCAGCTTGTCGTCGCGTTCGACGAACGGCCAGATGTTGTCACCGTCACCACCGGCGTTGTAGGGCAGGAACGAGAAGGCGTTCATGCCCTTCGCCGCGAGGTAGTTCAGCGCGCCGATGAGGCCCTTTCCCCTGCCGCCTTTCCACATGGGATCGCCCGCCTGCCAGTCCTTGACGTGTGGCGTCCATGTCTTCAACGGGGAATTCTTCTTGGGCGCGTGCGTGGTGTTGTCGAAGTCCACGTAGGCGAGCAACGTCTCGGGCGCATCGGGACCGGCCTTGAGGAAATACTCCTTCGATCCGGCGAACTGGAGGTGATGCTTTCCGACGTATTGCAGGCGGCCGTGTGCACGGAAATCCCGGCCCCGCTTGTCCGAACCCGCCACGTTGAACGAGCCGCTCACACCTTCGAACGGTTTCACCGGCGAACCCTTGCTGCCGCCCACCGCCGCTTCCTTGCCCTTTACAAAGAACACGGTGTAGGTCCACTTGCCCGCTTTGTCGGGCGAGAGATGCGCACGCCATTTTGTGCCGGACTCGGCGGAGCTGTTGGCTGCATTGCCATCCGCGGCGAAGTAACCGGGCACGACGTATTTCGGCGAGCCGCTTTCATGCGTGAACGTCACGTTGAACGCGTAATCGGTAAATGGATTCGGCTCGTTGTCGCGCTCGTGTGCGAACGGCCCGTCCAGCGTGAGCGTGACCTTGTGCCACTGCTTCAACTCGCCGCTGATCTCGACCGCGCCCCTGCCATCCGGCTGACGCGGCTGCACCAGCGCCGGTCCCACGGGTTTGCGCGGCGCTTCGGCAGTTTTCGCAGAGGCCAGTTTTGCCACGGCGGCCTTCGTCGCCTCGTCGGCGGGGGTGAAGCTCAACCCGGCCACACGCGCGCGGCTCCATTCCTTGCCGTCGTTCGAGGCGATCTGCGAGCTGATCGTGATCACGTCACCGCTCTCGATCCTCACGCCCTTGAACGTCGCCGCGAACTTCGATCCTTCCTCATACATTTCTGTGCTTGGCGGTGCCTTGAAATCGCCCACGCGAACATCGTTCACCGCCACCTGATATGTGGATTGCCCGTCCGACTCGCCGACGATGCGCAGCGTCACATCATACGCACCGCCGGGATACGGGAAAGCCGCCTGTGCGCTCGCCTCCTTGTTCCTTTCGGGATGGATCGCGAGCCATTTGCCCTTGTCGAGGTAATAGCCCTTCGCGCCAGTCATGAAATCCTGCGCGGTCAACGCCAGGGAGCCGGCTTTCGCTGCGGCATCCTTGTCGAGGTTCTGCTGAATCCAGTTCGCCAGCGTGCTGCTGCCATTGCCGTAACCACCGGGCAACGGACGGTAGTCCATCGTCTGGATCTGCGGCGGCTGCCCCCAGTGCGCCGGGAACTTCATCGCGGCGGGCGCAGGCGCAGCAGCGGGAGCGGCCACGGCGGCAAATGCGGATGGCAGTTTGCCGGACTTCACGAGCGGTGCCGGACCCGCATCTTCTGGACGCGCGTAGTCGCGGTCCTTCGTGAGGATGAACTTGTCGAACTCGAATCCGTCCTCGCGCATTGAGAACTGAATCTCGTGTTCGCCCGCCTTTTCGACATCAAGGAAGATCTTGTAAGGCTCGCCGCAATGCTGTGCCTCCGTGCGTTGCTTGCTTTCCCAGCGCCAGGAGTTTTTCCCTTCGCACCATTGCATGCGCCGGCCGCTTTCAGGCCATTCGCCGTTCAATCCCACGTGGATGCCGTTGTCCTCGCTGCCGGTGGAAAAGGCGCGCACCCAGACGTAGTAGCGGCCCGGCGTGTTGAAGTGCATCTTGTAGTGCAACACCGCCATCTGGCCCGGCTGGTCCGAAAAATTCTCGCCCTTGATGAGCTTGTCGGCATGGGTGCGGCGCGTGTCTGGAAGGCATTCGAGATACGCGCCGCCGCTGGCACCCGCGAGATGCACCGGGTCGCCGTCGGGCTTCGTGTCTGGCGCATGCTTCGGCGATGTGATGTGCCACGCGCGTTTGTTGGTCAGCGTCTGTTTGTAGAAATGCTCCGCCTCGACGGCGACGATACCGTCGCGCTCCTCAAAGACGAGGGACGCGTCGGCGATGGGTTTCGTTTGATCCGCGGCGGGCGCGCTTACGGCCGCCATCAACGCGGCGATGAGCAGTGTTGTGTGTGTGCGTGTCTTCATGGTGTTTGGGAAATCAGAGTATGAGTTTGTTGACCGCCTCGGCCAGTGCATCGGGTCCACCGACGTTGCCGGGGAAGACCACATAGTCGAGCCCGGGAAACTTCGTTTCGTCGCCAAGCCGCCACACGGGGATGCCGGGCAGCAACTGGCCCGCGACCATTGCGCGTTTCACGCCGAGGCCGCGCGTTGCCAGGTCGCTGGACGTGATGCCACCCTTGGCGATGAGGTAGCGCGGGCGCACGTCGAGCCGCTGCACCAGCGCCACGAGTGCGTCGGAAACCTGCCGGCCGATATCGAGGCTGCGTGCAGCATCCGCATCGGTGATCAGCTTGCGGCTCGTGAAGACGACCACGTCTCGGCCCAAGGTCAGCGTGGTGTTCGTGCGCACGAGCGCCGCAGCGAGCGCCGGATCGAGACGAGTTGGGTCGAGCAAGGTTTCCACGTCGAGTTCGACGCGATCCATGTCCGCTTGCTCCAGCAATCGCGCCAGTTGTTCCGTCGTCTTCGGCACGTAGCTGCCGACAATGGTCAGGCCGCCCGTAGGTCCGGTGATGCTCAAGCCCTGCGCATCAAGCAAAGAACGTGGTTCAAGTCCAAGTCGCGCGGAGACGAACTGCGCGGCGGTGCGGAAGAGAAAGCGCGCTCCAGCGCGCTCGGCGGTCAACAATCCATGTGCGAAGAAATCCAGATCACGCGGATGCGCCGCGTTCACAACACAAACACTGCCGCGTGGCAGGCTTAGCAGCTTCACTGCAACGGCGCGTGTCGGTTCGTGCGAGGCAGAGGCGGTACGCAGTTCTTCAATGCTGATCGATTTGATCTCAGACGCCTTCACGCGCCCGCCGGTCTTTTCCTCCACCCACTTGCGAAGGTTCGAGCTGCGATAGCCGAACGCCGCGTCCTTCGCAAAGGGCGTCTCCGCCGCGGGCACGAGCTTGTCACCCACGGCAACGTAGTGAACGTCGTTGATGGTGTAACGCCCGCCCGCCTCGAAGTAGGGGATGAGGATCGTCGCGTCGAATGGGCCGAGTTCTTCCGCGAGAACCTCTGTCTCAATCGGGAAATGGCCGCGCAACGTCGAGTCGCTGCGGGAGACGACCGTGAACTTTCCGGCGCCCGCGGCAGCTTTGAGGTTCCGCGCAATCTCGCGGTTCAACGCCGCCGCCGCGTCGGGCGCGAGACTGCGCGAGTTGGTCAGGATGTAGAAGCATGGCCCCGGCTCTGCGAACTCCGCTCGAAGCGTCTCCACGTCCCAAACCGTCAGCACCGGCACGTCGTGAACCGTCTGCGTGCCAGTAGGATCGTCATCCAGAACGACGAGCTTGTGCTCCGGCTGCGCCGCCACCAGCGTGCGAATCTGCGGACGCAAGTCCTCCGGCCACGGCGGCGGCAGAGTGGCGAACAGTTCGGCTTTGGAGATCGCGCCCGACATTTATTTTCCGGTGAGTTCCACCCGCACGCCCTGCGTCGCAGTGGCGTCGAGAAACACCGCGCGTTTGCCTTGCGTGCCCTGATGCGGCTGCGGCGCGGCAGCCACCGGCGATTGCTTCATCGCTTCGACCACGTCATCCACCTTGAGACAGAAGTGGTGCAACCCCGGGCCGTTCCGCGCGAGCCACGCCTTCAGCGGATGATCCGGAGTGAGCGGTTCAACGAGCTGCAGTTGTGTGTTCCCAAGATCGAGATGCGTGAGCCGCACGGTGCCGGCGTTGACGACTTCGCTGTGGAGCAGTGGAAAGCCCAGCGTGTCGCGCCATGTTTTCAACGCGGCTTCCGTGTCGGGAACGACGATGGCGAGATGATCGAGTCCGTTGTGTTTCATGTCAGGCAATGTCCACCGGCGCGCGGCGTTCGGCGGATTGGTAGAACGCCTCCTGCACCGCGGTGGTGATCAAATAATCTTCACCGCCGGTCTCAAACGGCTTTCCGTCGAGCAGGCGGTCGATGAAGTGGCGCTGCGTCGCGAACACGCAGTCGCCGCCGAAGCCGCGGCGCTCGTGATGGTATTGAATCTCCCTCTCAACCTCGCCCAGTTGCTTCAGCGTGATACGGCCATCGAGGTGCAGGCGCAGGTTGCCGGCGCTGCCCTCGACGAGGAACTCGCCGAAGGTGTAGCGCGCCTCGGGCAGCGGACATGCCGGTTCGTTGTAGCGGTTCGCGTCCCACTGGCCGAGCGCGCCGCTGGCGAACTCGAACACGAGCAGCCCGCAGTCCTCGCCTTTGATGACGGGATTCAACCGCCGCAGCCACGCGGTCACGCGCGTGATGTCGCCCGCGAGGTAACGGAACGTGTCGATGAAATGCAGCCCCGTTTCATAGACGAGCAGGCGCGGGTAATCGCGGAAGTAAGGCTGGCGCGGGATGTAGGCGTTGTCGCCCCAGCCGTCGCCGAGGCGCGAACGGAAGTTGAGCGAGAACGGCTCGCCAATCGCGCCTGAGTCGAGTTGGCGTTTGATCTCGCGATGCCACGGTTGGAAGCGGAAATTCTCATGCACCATGAAACGCACGCCGGCCCTGGCCGCGTTCTCCACGATGGCCCGCGCCTCGGCAAGAGTGGGCGCCAGCGGTTTCTGGCAGATGATGTGAATGCCGCGCCGCGCGGCCTCGGCGCAGATTTCCTGATGCGACGGCGGTGGCGTGATGATGTCCACGAAGTCGGGCTTCTCGGTGTCGAGCATCTCGCGGTAATCAGCGTAGCATTTCTGGATGCCGAACTTCGCGGTGATCTCGGCGGCCTTGGCCTGATCGCGATTGCTGAACGCGACGATCTCGACCTCGGGAATCCGCTGCCACGCCTCGTATTGGAAGTGGCTGAAATAGCCCGCGCCGATGCAGACGCCCTTGAGTTGTTTGGAAGCAGTCATGTCAGTGCGCTGTTTCGAGTTCCAACGGCTGATCGGATTTCATCCGCATCCACAGCACGATGGCGAGCATGTTCAGTCCGGCAGCGACGTAAAAGAACGGCGTGGTCGAGCCGGTCCATTCGAGCAGATACGGAAACGCCAGCGACGTCACAAGACTGCCGATGTTGCCCGCCATGTTCATCGTGCCGGAGACAGAACCGGCGTTCTTGCGACCGATGTCCGTGCAGAAACTCCACGAGGGGCTGAGCGTCATGTCCGCACCGAAGATCGCGACCGTGAACCACGCGACCGCGCCGGGCGCCGTGGCCATTCTCGAACTCATCAGCAGACCGATGGCTGCGAGGGTGAAGCCGATGATCGCAGGCAGCCGGCGCGAGAGCTGCCATTTGCCCTGCTTGTAGATGCGGTCGATGAGCAAACCGGCGCAGATGCTCCCCACCGCCCCGCCGAGAAACGGCGCGGACGTGTAGAAGCCCGTGGTCATGGTGTCGAGGCTGTAAGTCTTCTTGAGGTGCGGAAAGAGCCAGGTGAGCGCGAAGAAGAAGGTGAAGTTGCTGCAGAAGTATTGCGTCATCGCCATCCACATGTTGGGCGAGCGCGCCATGAGCGAGAACGGCACCTTTTGTTTCTGAGCGGCGTCGGGCGGCTGGCGGCTGGCGAGGATGTAGTCGAGCTCGGCCTTCGAGATGCGCGGGTGATCCGCCGGTTCGTCGCGGAACCAGAAATACCAGAACACCGCCCAAGCGAACCCGATGACCATCAGGATGAGGAACATGTTCCGCCAGCCAAAGCTCACCAGCAGCCAGGTGACGAGCGGCATGGCGAACATGGCGCCCAGCCGGCTGCCGGAGAAATTGATGCTCTGCGCGATGCCGCGTTCGCTCATGGGCATCCACGAGAACACCGCGCGTGCCATGCCGGGAAACGCACCTGCCTCGCCCGCCCCAAAGAGGAACCGCACCGTGAACAGCGAGACGTAGCTCCGCACCACGCCGCTCAGCCCGGTGAACAGGCTCCACAGCACCACGACCGACGTCAGCAGCACCCGTGGACCGAAGCGGTCGGCAATGGCGCCGGTCGGCGTCTGGAAGAGTGCGTAGCCAAGCGCGAACGCCGCCATGACCCAGCCCCATTGCGTGTCACTGAGCGCAAGTTCGTGCGTGATGTCGCCCTTCGCCGTCGAGATGCACGCCCGATCCACGTAGAGCAGCACCGACAGCAGGAACGTGCCGAACAGCAGCAAGTAGCGTTTCGGGATCATTGGGGAAACCTGAGATCGGGCATCTCAAACCGGGAGCCGGGAGCCGGGAGCCGCGGTTTGCCATTTGGGCCGCCCGCAGACGAACCCCCGGCAATGTCAGATGGAAAATGACCGATGCTCGATTTCACGATTTCCAATCCTCAATGGCGAACGCGCGGCACGGGCAGCCGTCGCCGCCTTCGATCTTCAACGGCGCGGCGATGAAGAAAACTTTCTCCCGAGTGAGCGCGTCGAGGTTCGCGAGGCCTTCAACGATTGTCACGTTGGCCCCCAGCAGAATCTTGTGGATGCGCGTCAGCTCTTCCTTGTTGTTCACGTCGGCCACGGAGGGCGGTTCGACGCCGAGCATGTTGACCTGTTTCTCCACGCACCAGTGCGCGAGGTCGTCGGCAATGCGCGGGAAGTTGTCGCGATAGTGCTGCGGATTGCCGACGTGCCGCGACCAGCCGGTGCGAAGGAGCAGCGATTCGCCGGGACGGAACTTCTCCGCGATGTCACCGAGGTGCGCAACGGTGATGAGCGTCTTGTCCGCAATGCCGTCGAGGTTCACCACCCACGCGGGACCCATGCAGCGCTCCAGCGGCGTGACGTCAATCGTCCCCGGCCCGGCGGCGAAGTGCGTCTGCGCGTCCATGTGCGTCCCGGCGTGGGAATAGAGATGGAGCGTGCGGGCATTCCAGCCGTCGCGTTCCACCGTCTTCGCCGTCTCAAACGAGACGCCGCGCATGCCGTCGCGCATCGTCAGGCTGAGGTCAATGATCCGGCTCATAACACGGCGATGATCTTCTCTGCCAGTTGCGACGTCGTCAGTTTCCCGCCCATGTCCGGCGTGCGGTTCGCAGGGTCCGCCAGCACGGCTGCGACGGCGGCGTGAATGCGCTTCGCGCCGCGGACCGTTTCCGGATGCTCCAGCCACTCCAGCATCAGCGCCGCCGAGAGAATGGTCGCGATCGGGTTCGCGATCCCCTTGCCTGCAATGTCCGGCGCGGAGCCGTGGCTGGGCTGGAACACGGCGCATTCATCCCCAATGTCCGCCGATGGCGCCATGCCCATGCCTCCCACAAGCCCGGCCGCGAGATCGCTGAGGATGTCGCCAAACATGTTCTCCGTCACCAGCACGTCGAACGTATGCGGGCGCTGCACGAGGTAAAGCGCGGCGGCGTCCACGTAACAGTGATCCGACTTCACCCCGGGAAACTCCTTCGCGACCGCGTCGAAGATGGACCGGAAATAAACCATCGAAGGCAGCACATTGGCCTTGTCCACGAGCGTGCAGTGCTTGCGTCGCTTCATCGCCTCCTGAAACGCCGCCCGACACACACGCTCGGCCCCGGCACGGGTGATGCGCATCACGTCGCACACTTCGCCCTTGGCCGGATCGGACTTGGAAAGGCGCGCGGAGAAAAGTCCCTCGGTGCTCTCGCGCACGATGACGAAATCAATCTCGCCGGCCTTGTAGCGCTTCAACGGCGAGTCCTGCTCGTGATACAGGCGGATCGGCCGGATGCCCGCGTAGAGCTGAAACTTTTCCCGCAGATCGATCTGCGGCGTCATCTCCTTGCCATCCGGCCAGCGCACGCTCGGCAGACCCATCGCACCCAGCAGCACGGCATCGGCCTTGGCACATGCATCGAGCGCTGTCGCAGGGAGAGGATCGCCGCTGCGCAAATACTCGGCTGCGCCAACCGAATGCTCGCGAAAAACAAACTTCACATCGCTCAAATGCGCCTCAAGCGCCTGAAGCACCCGCACCGCTTCGCGGGTGACTTCCACGCCGATGCCGTCGCCGGGCAGCACGGCAATGTTGAAGTTGCAGGCCGGATGATAAGTGGCGGTCATGAATTGAATTGAGACAATGCTGCCGCAGGTCGTGACGCCTTGCCATGCTGGATTCCGTATTGTTGTTCCGGATTTCCGTCAAGAACACCCCTCGTGCGTCCATCGGACCGGCGGGAAGGCCTGGCCGGGAGTCCTTCCGGGCGCAACAACGGATCTGGTGCGCCACATGCCGGCACCCGAATGAGTTTGCCAGAAGCAGGAAGGCTTGCCGCAAGGCATTCACGTAGCTGCCCGCCTCTGCCACGACCGTTCACCTTCCATGGCGCGATTTGCAAAGCCTTTCTCATTGCCTCGGCTCCCTGCGATTTCTAACCTGTGCACCATGAAAGCCTTCAGCATCTGCTCGCGCTTCACGCCCGCTTTTCTGGCATTTTCACTGGCCGCAGTTCTGGCAGCCATTTCCAGTGCAAACGCCGCAGCCGCCACCGGGCGGCCTCCCAATGTGGTGATCTTTTTCATCGACGACATGGGGTATGCGGACATTGGCCCGTTTGGTGCGAAAGGTTATTCCACGCCCAATCTCGACCGCATGGCACGCGAGGGGATTCGTTTCACAAACTGGCATGTGAGCAGCGCGGTCTGCTCGGCATCGCGCTCGGCTCTGTTGACCGGATGCTATCACGGTCGCGTGGGCATTCACGGTGCGCTGGGACCGAGCTCCAAGATCGGCATCAACGACAATGAAATGACCATCGCCGAGTTGCTGAAGCAGAAAGGCTATGCAACCGCCATCTTCGGCAAGTGGCACCTCGGGCATCATCCGCAGTTTCTGCCGGTGCGCCATGGGTTCGATGAATACTACGGCATTCCCTACTCGAACGACATGTGGCCGTTTCATCCCGAGGCGAAGAAAGGCACCTATCCGCCATTGCCGATGTTTGAGGGCGATCAGATTGTCGATCCGGAGGTCACGCCCGAGAAGCAGGAGCAGATCACCACGCAACTCACCGAGCGCGCCGTGAAGTTCATCCAGAAAAACAAGGCCAAACCCTT
>CAYQCZ010000070.1:0-12161 GCA_964415955.1 uncultured Verrucomicrobiota bacterium
GCCATCGCTTCGCACACCCGCATGCCCGCCCGCTCCCTGAGATCAAATGGAGTCCGTGTCTGCCAGTCCCTGACCAGTTCCACCCCGGCCACCAGGCCGGACTGCCGGATGTCGCCCACGTGTGGAAGTGACCAGAGATGGCTCAGCGCCTCGCGCATCTGCCTCTCCAGACGTTTGCGTGCGGCGATGGAAGACGCCGTGTGCAGCATCTTCAAACTGGCCAGTGAAGCTGCGGCGCCGAGCTGGTTGCCTGTGTAGCTGTGGCCATGGAAGAAGGTTTTGAACTCCTCATATTCTCCCAGAAAAGCATCGAAGACGGCCTGCGTGGTCAGTGTGGCGGCCATGGGCAGGTAACCACCGGACAACCCCTTGGCGAGGCACAGGAAGTCCGGCTGGACGCCTTCCAGATGCGAGGCAAACAGGCTTGGATGATGGGTGGCCGGCGAGCCGGCCGCCTCCGGAAATCCCAGGCGTCCAAACCCGGTCATCACTTCATCGGCGATCAACTGTGCTCCGTGTCCACGCACCATCTCCGCCACGCGGCCAAGCCAGCCTGCCGGCTGGGGTATCATGCCGGCGGCCCCCTGCATCAGGGGTTCCACCACGAATGACGTGAACGGCCGCTTCTGCCGTTTCGCCGATGAGAGTTTTTGCTCCACCTTGCCAGCACATTCCCAGTTGCATTTGCGATGGGTGCGCGCATCCGCGCGTTCGGGTCTGGCCTTGTTGAAAGGGCAGCGATAGCAATACGGCGACATGACCCTGTCACTCCTGAAGAGGAGTCCTCCATAGGCTTTGTGAAACAGGTCGATGTGGCCGAGACTCACGGCTCCCACCGTGTCTCCATGATAGGCGCCATCGAGCGAGAGATAACGCGGCTTTGTGATGCCCCTCGTGCGCCGCGCAAATTCGCAGGAAAGCTTCAGGGCCACTTCGAGCGCCGTCGAACCGTCGTCGCTGAAGAACACCCTGGCGGGGTCAGTGTTGCTGCCGGGGCAAAGGTGGTTGCGATGTTTCTTGCCCTTGGGCAGTTTCGCTGCCTCCAGCAGGGCGTGCGCCAGCTGGGACGCAGGTTCGTTGGCGAGTCCCAGTGAGGAGGAATGGGCGATCCGGCCCAGCTGCCGCTTGATGGCCGCATTGATGCGCGGGTGATTGTGCCCATGCAGGTTCGTCCAGATGGAGGCATTGGCGTCGAGGTATTCCTTGCCGTGCGCATCCCTCAGCGTGGCTCCCTTGCCGGAAACAATGACGATGGGCTCCTTGCGCAACCAGTCGCGCATCTGCGTGAACGGGTGCCACACGGCGGCATGATCCAGTCTGGCCAGCTCATGCATGGCTTGAGTCCCTTTCATCAAGGCCGCGGATCCCGTTCATCGCATCAACCAGCCGGTTGATGTCCTCCGGCGCATGCGAGGCGCTCAGGGTGAAGCGCAGTCGCGCCGTGCCTTTCGGGACGGTTGGCTGCCGGATGGCGGGGACGAGAATGTTTCGATCCAGCAACCGCCCCGCCCATGAGACTGCAAGCCTGTCCTCTCCAAGCATCCATGGAATGATGGCGCTCCTCAGGGGGGGCGGCGGCCATCCATGCTGGATCATGCCTGTCTTGAAATGTTCCACCAGGGCCCACAATCGGTCCCGCAGGCCGCGGCCCTCGCCGGATTGCACGAGTTGGACGGCGGCCGTGGCCGCCGCCGCCGCCATGGGTGCTGGAGCCGTGGTATAGATGAAGCTTCTGGCGCGGTTGATCAGCCAGTCGATCAACGCCCGTGATCCGCAGATCGCCCCGCCGGAAGACCCCAGGGCCTTGCCCAGCGTGGCCATCTGTATCTCCACCCGTCCGGCCAGTCCGAATTCCTCAACGAGCCCGCTGCCCCTGGTGCCAAACAAGCCGGTGGCGTGGGCTTCATCCACCATCAGCCATGCGCCGTAAGCCTCCTTGAGCGCCGCGATGTCCGACAGCGGCGCAATGTCGCCATCCATGCTGAAAACCGACTCTGTCACGATCAGGATGCGTCTTGGTGCTGATGCGGCATCGGACCGGCTGCGGGCCCATTTGAGCATGCGCTCCAAATCATTGAGGTCGTTGTGACGGAATACGCGGAGCTTTGCCCCTGCAAGTCGCGCCGCGTCCACGATGCAGGCATGTGCCAGCCTGTCCAGGATCACCACGTCATCCTTCCCGATGACTGCGGTGATGGCCCCCAGAGCCGCGGCATAGCCGGAGTTGAACGTGAGCGCCGCCTCGGTGCCCTTGAACGAGGCAAGAGCTTCCTCCAATGCGTGATGGGGACGGAGTGAGCCGCAGATCAGACGCGAGGCGCCTGATCCCACGCCGAAACGCTCCGCAGTGTGGACGGCTGCCTGGACGAGCGCGGGATGGGCGGCCAGACCGAGGTAGTCGTTGCTGGAGAAGTTCAGGACGTCGCGTGGTGGAACTGTCAGCCTTGGTGATTGCGCCGAGTCCACGATTCGAAGCGCGCGCCGCAGTCCCTGCGACTCAAGCTGTTTCAAGCCCGCAGTCAGCGCGTCCTCCGGCCGGATGTTGGAATCGGAGGGCATGCTGTCAGCACCAGCGGCCGATGCGGCTGTCGAGGGTGAACACCTGGCCGGAGACGTTGCTCATGGTGGTGAGAAAGACCACGAAGCGGGCGATTTCGTCAACGGTGTTGATTCTGCCAAGGGCATTTGCCTGCTCGATGGCGGCCTGCACATCGGGTGAGAGGCCGGAGGTCATGTCGGTCTGCATCAACCCGGGCAGCACCGCGTTGACGCGCACGTTGCGGGCGCCCAGTTCCTTTGCCAGTGACTGGGTCAGGCCGATCAGGCCGGCCTTGGCTGCCGCGTAGTTCGCCTGGCCTGCCGCGCCGCGCGTTCCGCTGTGGGATGAGATGTTGATGATGTGCCCGTCGCGCTGGCGGATCATGGGTTGGATGGCGGCCTGGCTGAGTTGGAACGCACCCTTGAGGTTCACGTCCAGTGCTTCGGACCATTGAGCCCCGGACATCCGCGGAAGCAATGCATCCGCTATCACGCCCGCGTTGTTGATCAACACGTCAAGCCGTCCAAATCGTTCGAGGGCAAAGGAGACGGCAGCCTGTGCGCCGGCGGCCTGCCGGACATCCATCTGGAAGGGGAGCAGGCGGGTGTGCTCCTGGACGACGGGTGTTTGATGCCATCCGGCCACCACCTGATGGCCGGCCCCAAGAAACTCCTGGCAGAGCATGGAGCCCAGGCCTCCTGCGGCGCCACTGATCAGGACCACCCTGGGGCGGGGAGGCATGTTCATGTGCAGACGTGTGTGGGGGGAATGGCCCAGGTTCCCCGGATCATGGATGCAGGAACCGGGCCGCGGTGGTCAATGACTGCGCTGTGCACGTCTGACATCGGTCCTGTGAATGGAATGGCGATGCAATCGGCGGATGCACCCGGAGCCAGTTCTCCCACGCATCCACGCATCCCCAGCGCAGCGGCGGCGTTCACCGTGACCATCCGCAGGACCTCCGCAGCCTCGCAGTCGGGATGCTTGCTCAGGAAGGCGCGCATTTCGTCGAAGAGGTTCAACTCCACCGGATGCCCGGGCCTGGCGGGACAACTGGCAAGACTGTCCGTGCCCAGGCAGAGGTTGATGCCCTGCTTCCGCATGGCTTCAAACGGGAATTCCGGATGATTGAAGAAGCGGTGGCTTAGCGGGCAGTGAACCACGCTGGATCCCGCCTCCGCGATCAGTGCCAGATCGGCTTCATCGGCGCAGTTCACATGCACCAGCAGCATGGATTCACCCAGGGCTCCCTGTTTGTGGAGATGCCGCACCGGGGAACCCAGGCCGCAATCCTCCATGTTGCGCTCGTTCCGCGCGAGCCAGTCGTGCATCGGACCCCGGGCATGGGCGAACATGTCGAACTCTTCAGCGGATTCGGCAACGTGAGTCGTCATCCTCCATCCACGGGATGCGGCGCGCTGGGTGCTCGCACGAAGAAGTTCCGGGGTGGTGGAGTAGGGGGCATGCGGCGACAGCCCGGCCAGACACGTGCCGGAGGGCAGCCGGTCGATGGTTTCCGTGGCATCATCAAGAATCGCCAGCGGATTGCGGCGGCTGCGCACGCCGGTCATCTCAAGAAAGCTGAACACCCGCAGGGGCGTGGCGTTCCATGCCTCCGGCAGCAGTTCCGGCACGGCTTCTATGTCGGCCACCGTCGTGGTGCCGTTCTGGAGCAGCATTCTCGCCCCGCGCACCCAGGAGTCGGCGAATTCGGTGTAGCTCCAGCCGGCCTTGAGGGTGGTGATCGATTTGATCCAGTCCGTGAATTGTTTGGTGGGCAGGATCTGTCCGGCCATGCCCGTGTAGTCGAGGTGGCAGTGGGCGTTGATCAGGCCGGGCATGAGAATGACCTCGCCCAGATCCAATGTCTCCACGTTGCCGGCGGAGGACAATGCACCCGCCTCACCGACCGCCTCGATGAGGCCGTTGGAAACAAGAACCGCGCCGTTGTCGATGCCGGTTGATGAAGCAGGCAATACGACGCGGGCGCGGATCAGCAGACGCCGGCTGTGGGTCATCCGAGCGTGGAATCCTGGCGGCGGCGCTTCTGTTTGGAGGCCTCGGATTGCTTCTTTGCCTTGTGTTTGCTGTGGCGTTTGCGGAGTTGCTGCTCGATTTTCTTCGTAACCATGTCGATGGCGGCATAGAGATCATCTTCGCGGTCTTCCGCGAACAGATCAGGCCCCGGCATGCTCAAACGGATGGAGCAGCTGAATTTCTTCTGGGGATTCTTGCTGTGATCATGCTCCAGAACCACGCGCGCATCAATCGCCCTCTGGTCAAGGTGATCAAGCTTTTCCAATTTGGAAAGAATGTGGTCTTCGATGGCTTTGGTGAGAGTTATGTCGTGAGTCGAAAGAATCAACTTCATGGGTGAAGCATGACCTCCCTCCGGAAGAAAATCCAGTCCCGGAAATGAACATTGTTTGGCAACCCCTGAACCTCGGTCGTCCGGAGTCCCTATCTTGTCAGGTCCGGCATCTTCTTGAACCTGTCGAGAGCACCGGATTTCCATGCGGCGGTCCCGGATGAAGGCGCGGATGAGGTGGCGGCGGGCTCGGGGGGATGCGCGGTCCGGGGTTCGACGGCCTGGGATTCGGTGGCTTGGGCCGGCTCCTGGGGGCGGGGTGGAGCGTCCGTCGCCGGTCTGCGCTCGAAAAAGGAGTTCTCACCGAACATGGAGCCTGGCTTTTCAGATGATGCCTGCTGTTTTGGGGGCGGTTCAGGAACCGGTGTCGCCGGCTGCGGAAGGGGAGGGGGTATGACATCTGATACGGCCGGATCGGCCTCCCAGAAAATGCGCACGCAGGGGGCCATGCCGATCTCGACGGCCAGCGTTCGGAAGGTCATTCCCGGAATGTCAACGCGGGCGGCGACCTTCTCGCCCTTGATCAATGCATCCAGCACGCTGCGCACGGCCACGCGTTTCTCGTTTTCAGCCCTCAATACTTGAAGCGATTCGAGGTTCACCTCCCTTTCACGATCGAGGAACAACACCAGCCTGGCGTTGAGGCCCACCTCCATTTCGACCCTGTCCAGTTCATAACCGGCCTCCTGAAAGACGTCCTGCGCGTTTGTGATTTGTTCCATGACCTCGGGAAAAGCGCCGGTGCCGACCTGGAAATCATCCTTCAGTGACTGGAATTCGCCAACGGCCTGGGTGATGACCTGGCGCATCTCCGCGGCCCTGGCTGGGGCGGTGTCGATGATCTGTTTGAAATGCGACGCCTTGTCGCGGAGGTTTTCGTAGCGTTTTTTGAATTCTTTCATGGCGTCTTCATTTTGGTTTTCGTTTGCGCGCGCACATCATGCCCGCCGTCGGTGACCCGGGATGCCGCCGCCCATGGCACGGGCCTCAGCGGACATCCTTGCCGTCATCAGCTTCAAGTGGCGGTGGCTTCGCGCCGGTTTGGAGCGGTGGCGGGGAGGTTTGTCGCTGCATGCGGTTGGAAAGCATCTCATGAAACCGCTCCAGAAACAGCCGCTCGTTGGTGAGCATGTCCTGGGTCAGTTCAATCTCGACGGTGCCTTGTTTGGCGCGTGCAGTCAGGAGATCCTGCGCGGCCCTGAGATTGATGCTCTGCTCGCGTGCCAGATCCTTGATGGTCTCCAGCGTGTTGTAAACGGATGTGATCTCATCGTTCAAAGCCTCCAGACGCTTCGCCATCACGCCCTCATGCATGTCCGCAAGCGCTGTCGTGAGACCGAGGCGCAACTGCCCGAGTTCCGAGGACATTTGCTGTGCGAATTGTGTGAGGGAGTTCTCCGCAGGCACGCCGGACGTCGTTGAAATGCCTGCGTCAGATTGTGCCAGAGGCCGCCGCTCCAGCGCGGACTGGATGCCCTTCAGGCTTTCGGCCAGTGGTCCGAGGTCGAGTTTCAGCGCCTGCGCATGGCCAGCGGCTCCGGCCGTTTGCATGGCGTTCTTCAGCGCGGCCAGGTTGTCGTTCACCGGGCCGAGGTCGATGTTCACCTGCGGAGCGGGCCGCGGTCTTGACAACTGTGCGGCCAGCGTTTCCTGGATGGATTCGAGGCCCGCCTGAAAGCCGGACAATTGCGAGACGACGCGGCTGACGGGGTCGTTCTGGTCGCCGCCGCGCACGAGTTGGTTGCGCTTGAAGGTCTTCTTGATCGCCTCCCATCTCGCCCCCTCCTCCTCGGTCTGCGCGCCGATGAGTTCCTTGAACTTGAGCAGGTTGGCCTCGGCACCGGTGGTCAGCGTCTGCGACTCGCCGCGGTAATGGTCGATGATCAGCGCGCGCACCTCCTCGTCGTTCATGATGGGCACGACCTTTTCGGCGAGGCGGTTCATGTTGCGGTAGGATCCCTGGAGCTTGAACGGCGGTTCCGTGCGGAACTCATCCGCCTGCGCGGCGGAGGCGATGTATTCCAGGTTCACCCGCAGGATCACCTCGCGGATGGCGACGAGCTTCTTCATCACACCGAGGATTTCCTCCACCTCCTGCTGCGAGTAGCTGCCCTCGAATCCTTCCGCATCGCGTTCGCCGGACTCCGCCATGCGTATGAACGAACGGATGTCCTTCTGGCTCTTGTTGGCCAGCGGCGCAAGGACGGCATTGGAGGTGACGGCGTTTTCGATGTAACTGGCTTTGAAATAATCCGCGCTGCCGCCAATGATGTCGCCGAGGTTGTAGGTGTCGGCACGGTTCGCGAGCATGTCAGGAATCTTGAACTTCGTCCCGCTCTCGGTGTAGGGATTGCCGGCCATCACCACCACGACCTTGCGTCCGCGCAGATCATAAGTGCGCGGCTGTCCGCGCCACACGCCCTCGATCTTCCGCTGGCCGTCGCACAGCGAGATGAACTTCTGCAGGAACTCCGGGCTGCAATGCTGGATGTCGTCGAGGCAGATCATCACGTTGTCGCCCATCTCGAGTGCGAGGTTGAGCTTGGTGACCTCCTCGCGCGCCGCCGCGTTGGGCGCCTCCTGCGGGTCCAGGGATGTCACGTTGTGCCCTATCGCCGGGCCGTTGATCTTGATGAAGATGATCCCCAGCCGGCTGGCGATGTATTCCATCAACGTCGTCTTGCCGTAGCCCGGCGGTGAGATGAGCAGGAGCAGGCCCATCAGGTCCGTGCGCTTGGCGTCGCCCGCCGCCCCGATCTGCTTTGCAAGGTTGTCGCCAACAAGCGGCAGGTAGATGCGGTCGATGAGTTCGTTGCGGACAAATGAGCTGAGCACGCGTGGCTTGAATTCATCGAGGCGCAGCTTCCGGCGCTCGCGCTCCAGCAACTCCTGCTTCAACCGGTGATACTCCTCGTAGCGGGGCACAACCTCGCGCTCGAAGCGCCCCAGCCGCTCCTGAAAGTCGAGGTAATCAAACATGTAGCTGCTGCCCGCAATCAACGAATGCGATCCACGCAGTCCTTCCAGCCTCTGCGAGGTGGCGGCCGCCACCACAGTGCCTTTAAGCGCGTCACCGCAGAAAACCAGGGCGGTGACCTCGTCGAGATATCTCATGCGACGGGTCGAATCGCGCTGTGCCCCGGCCTCCGGTCGCACAGCATCCGGGACCGACTGCATGTATCCCCGCACCCAGTCGCGCACCAGTTCGAACTCTCCGGCCGCATGATCCTTCAACGCCCGGCGGCCCTCTGCGAATTCGTCGTCACGGCCCCTGCTTACAAGGTGCTGCGTGAACGCGGCCGCCAGCCGGTCGGCTTCCTGGCTCACGACGAAGGTTTCCCCGCCGGACAGTTCGTGGAACAGATACTCGCCGGCCGCATCTGCCAGTGACCTGGGGTGCAGCTGCGTTTCATCAATGAATGCGCCGACGAGCTTCCGGAGCGCGGCGATGTAGTTCTGCTGCGTGGGATCACCCGGGAACAGCTTGTTGCGTTCACCGAAGCTTTTCAGCCGTGCCTGCCAGAGCGCGCGCGTGTCCGGCGGACAGAAGCGGTGCCACCAGGCCACGGCGCAGGCGCGTGCGTCGGGCTGGTAGCGCGCCAGTTGCAGGGCCAGATGCGCCGAAAGCAGCGCATGGAAAATCCTGGTGCCATCCAGATCGTGGATGCCTTTCGTATAGCCTTCCTGATACCGGGTGCCCATGAACTCCTGCACATACGCCAGCCGGTCGTCCTCGGACAGGGCAAGGATTCCGGCGGCACCTGATGTCCCGGCTTCAGCCGGTTCCCCGCCCGCCTGAACGCGGGACTCCAGACTCTGCAACAACCGCCATGCCAGATACTCCGCGCGGTAAACGTTCCGGTCCTCCGACACCACCTCCTGACCCCACACGTCCCGCGTCGAGAGAAACTTTTCATCCGTGATCTCGTCAAAATACTTCGTGCTGGTCAGGTGCAGAAACTGCGCACCGTCCCGGTTCACGACGGTGAGGTCCAGAGGCTGGGTGTTGCTGTTGAAGTGGTGTTTGCCCAGCTTGATCACGCCCGGCCCCCCGGAGAACAGCTCCTGCCGGTCCTTGAACTGCCTCACCGCCTCCTGGTGAACGCTTTTGAGACGTCCCTGGAGGTCGTCGGCCTTCACCGTGTCCTCAAGCCCGATGAGCTGCGCGATGGTCTCGCGAACCCTGGCGATCATCAGGTCCGACGCCATGTAGCTGTTGATCTCGTCGATGCTCTTGAAACCGGCCAGGCGGTTTTGAATCACCTTGAGGATGCGCTCCGAGGCGGTCATGAGCGCCGAGGCCTTGCGGTTTCGCTGCTCGATCAAAGCCACCTTGCGCTGCTCGAAGGCCTCGTAAAGTTCCGTGCGCCGTTCGGACAGCTGCACCGTGTATTCCTCGAAATCGGCAAACGCGCCTTCCATCTCCTCGATCTGCACGGAGATGCGGTTGAGGTATTCCTCGCACTTTGCCGGCGTGTCACAGAGGTCCAGATAACTGGCGGCCGACTGGCCGAGCAGTTTGATCTGCGCGTTGAACTGCGCGGCGCTTTCGCTGGCCACAAGGCCCTGCAGCCGCTTTTTCAACGCCGCCTTCACCTGGTTCAGCGTGGAGTAAACCGCCGTGATCCCGTCGATGATGCGCGTGGTTTCGGTGGCGTCGTCGATCTTCAGGCTGTTGACGATCTCGATGAGCATCTCCAGCTCCCTGCCCGCATTGGCAACGGTCTTCTCGATATCCCTGCCCCCGGCCACCTTGGCCACCTTTTCCACGGCCGCAAGCTGTCCGGCGGCCTGTTTGCGATACGGCTCCAGCGCCTCGGGCTTGAGGAGGAATTGCACGCAGGCGCGCGACAGTTCCTCCGTGTGCTCCGTCACGGTCTTCTCGATCGCCTCAACTGCCGGTCCATCCACGTAGCGCACCTCCTTGAGTGTGATCAACTCACCCCGCAACTGGCGGAGCGCGGCGAGGTTGTGCACGAAGCCCTCGAGTTGGGTGAGGTTCGCCCTTCGCACTGACTGAAACTGGGCCTCGCAACGTTTGCGGACGTCCTTCACCCGGTCCACCGCCTCACGCTGGAGCCGGCGCACCTTGTCGAATTCATCCACCGCCTTGTCCGCAGCCTCCCGCACCTGCCTGAGTGCGTCAGGCACGCCAAACCCCTCCGCGCCCGACAGCCAGGGATAGGTGTCGAGGATCGTTTCACAGCGTTTGACGAGATCCGCATAAAGCTCGGGGTATGGATCCTCCTTCCGCACCAGGCTGAGCACCTCGTTGCACTCGGCCAGACACCGCACGACCTCCTTGTTGCCCACCTGGTAGAGGAAGGCATCCTTCCTGCCCGCAGGCTCATGGCCCGGCAGGTGGAAGGCTGTCTGGCGCAACTGGATCATGTGGTGCTTCTGGGGCTCCTCATCACCACGGAAGAGCACCATGTGCCCGTTTGGAAAGAGCGAGAAACCGTGGCAGGTGATGCGTTCTTCGATCTTCTGGGCGATCAGGCGGTAGCCCATCAGCACGTATTCACCATTCTCGCGTCCAAATAAGACGTAGAGTGAATCCTCGCCATTGGGGGCGTGAATCACCCGCTCGATCACCAGCCCGAGCTCCTTGGCATCGAACCTCTTCATATCACCCGTGGCCAGGTAATATCCATCCGGGAAGATCAACCCGTGCTCCTCGGGCAGCCGCACGCAGGACTGCCCGATGGAATCCACCCGGACGGCGGCCTGGGTCTTTTCGTTGAAGATGAAGTAGCGCGCGGTGGTTTCCTTGTAGGGCCGGATTTTGAGCAGGATCAGGTGGCCGAGAATTGCGTAGTTGATCTCCGCGTCATCCACCTTCTGATGGCGGTCATCCACGGGTTCGGCGTAAACGCCCTCGCCGCTCGCGGTGTTGTCCTCGATCTTGATGGTAAGATCGCCTCCGACACATTCAACAAAGACACGGTCTTCGATCGAGATGTGGGGGTGATCACCATAACGGAAGGATTCCCGGTCGGGTGTCTGCCATGGAAAGACATGGCGCGGCGGGAAACCGCTCTTCCTGAACTCCGTCTCCGCGCGTCCGTCCAGATAGTTGAGATTGCCATCGTTGTAATCCCACTTGAAGACGGCGATGTCGTTGGCGCCCGTGCCGACGTGAAACACCATGAAGAGGCGTCCGTCGATCAGGGAGAACTTGCTGAACGAGGCGCGGGCATAGACGTTGTAGATGCGCTTGAAGTCCGTGATGAAAGTCGTGTTCTGCAACACGTCCAGCGCGCCTTCCTTCCACGTTCCGGCCTCCTCGTCATGCTGGTAAACGGCAAACACGTCGGCCAGATCGACCTCCTTCTTGAGGCCGAACTGGACGTTGAACCCGAACAGGAACCGCCCATGGCCGAGCTGCACCATGTCCTGCGGAATGCAGTTGTGCGCGGTGATGATGCGGTCCGCCTTGAGCAGCCTGGATTCAATCGATCCAAAAACCTCCTGACGCGAAGCATCGAGCTTTGCCATGCACTCGCGCAGCGTGTTGCCCTGCGTCTGGAGGCGCTGGCGGATGATCTCATACGTGGCACTGCCCAGCGTGTGTGCCGTGGAGGAGCCTTCGGCAGCGGCCTCCGGCTTGGTGGGGGATTTCCCGGGTGCGTTCTGTGCGTCAGCGTCAGCCATGATTGGTTGCTTCCGGAGGGCTGAAGACCAGCGGTCCCGTCAACGGGCACCCGGTCCGTGTCCCTGGCCTGTCCCGGCTGCGGGCCGGATCATCATCCGGGATGTGCAGCCGATGGTTTTTCGGTTAGTGCCACCGAGGCGATGGTGTCGGCCAGTCCGCTGTCCTTCGCCATGGCCTGCGCGGACTTCAGCATCGCACGCAGCGTCGAGTCCTCGGTCGATGCGAGCAGTTTTGCCAGCAAAGCCGAGACGGTGAGGTTTTTCACATCCTCGCTGCTGACGCCAAAGTCCTTGACCCATTGCCTCAGGCGGTCCTTGAAGAAGTCCGGATCGCCGTTGAAGAACGTGTTCTTGATGTCGGACAGCGTGTGGCTGTTCTGCACCATGCGGTCCACCGACTTGCCGGTGCCCACGGCCTTGACGACCTTCTGGAAGAAGTCGTTTTCGCCGCCCACAATGTCGATGTGCGAGTGTTCGAGCGCCTTCGCCACGATGTCTGAATGCGCCCGGGCGATGTCCCGTTCGACGTGGATGGCGGCCAGTTCGACGTCGCGTTCCTTGGCCAGCTTGAGGCGGAACTCCTCGTGCTGCTGGCTTGCG
>CAYQCZ010000071.1:0-2419 GCA_964415955.1 uncultured Verrucomicrobiota bacterium
CACGGCAGCCCGCCCATCCTGCTGATTGATGACGTGATGGGCGAGATGGATGCGAAACGGCGGGCGGGCTTTCTGCCGCTGCTGGAACGCACGCATCACGCCAGCGGCCAGGTGTTCATGACCTGCACGGAGGAGAACTGGCCCCGCGAGCTGGGACGGCGGCTGGAACGTTGGGCGGTGGCCTCCGGAAGTCTGAAACGCGCGCCGGCCGCATGACCGCCCCCTGCGGAGCGGCGCCACCCCCTCAGCGCTTCGGCTTTGCCGACGGGACAGGCGGCGGGGTTTTCAGGGATTCCGGCACTTGCGCCGCAGGGGCGGGGGACACGTTTTGCGGCGGCAGCTTGCTGACCAGCGCACGCCAGGCATTGCGCTCGCCTTCGTCCATCTGCTTCCACACCTCCGCATTCGACATGAACTGCTGCCGGCCCACGGGAGACAGGCCGAGGAATTTCTGATAGGCTTGGATGCATTTCTCGCGCTGGGCGGGGGTGAGATCGCCAAACTGGTCCAGCGCTTCCTCCAGCTTGCGGCGCTCCGCCTCGGGGAGATACGTGAGCGCCTTTTCCTGGTCCTCGTCACTGAGCGTGAACAGCGAGGCAAACGCCTGCTTCATCACATCACGGCGGGCGGCGGGCACATCGTTCCACTCGAGAATGTCCTCCTCCAGCCTGCGGCGGACGCTGGAGGGCAGCATGTTCATGTAGGCTTCACGCTGCTCCGCCGGCGAGGTTTCATAACGCGCGAAGTAATGGAGGGCGGAGTCATGCTCCAGCACGAGCTTCTGCACCTCGGAAGGAAGGGCATCCCAGATCTTGAGGCGTGACTCCAAGAGCGCCCGATCCGCATCAGGCACTTCCCTGAGCCGGTCGGCGCGCTCCAGCGGGGAGGCCTTCATCAACGGCTTGAGGTGCTCGCGCAGCATGACCGTGCGATGGGTGTTCTCGATGCGCATTTCCCGCTGCTCGGGTGTGAGGGCCGCGTATTCCTTGATCTTGGCCGCCCAGAATTGCCTGGAATCCTCCAGACGCTTCTGGACCCTTTCGCGTATCTCCTCCTCGGTCATCGATTTGGAGTTCCGGTAATAGGACTCGAAAAACTTCCGGTCGCGCTCGGCCTTCTCGGCCAGCAGCTTCTCCTGCTCGGCGGGTGAGGCGTGGATCAGGTCGCGCAGGAATTCAGTGGGGAAACGGAACTTCGATCCGGACCATGTGTTGGTGGTCCTCGTTCCATACGGCGGTTTTCCCATGCCCCTGCGCTCGCCCTCCTGCGCGGCCTTCGGCGGGCGCGCGGCAAACGGGACGCCTCCGCCCTGCAGCAGCAGAACGACCAGCAGACACCGGAGCAACTGGGGCTTCCTTGAAATCATTCGACGATGTTGACCGCCGCCAGAAGATCGAGGTCAACGTCCGTGGACCATGACCCGAGCCGGGCGATCGCCTCGAAATCCTGCAACATTTCCACGGTGGGAACGGGCGACGATGCATGCAGGGTGGCCGCATCCCGGGCCAGCGCCGCACGCGCCATGTCCGCCCTGGCGATGGCCAGGGCCTCCTTCGCCTCGAAGGCCACCGTGCGTTGCTGCCATGCAAACCAGCCCGCCAGCAGGATCACGACAACGGCAGTGGCGTATTGAAACAGGCTGAACGACCGGGCCCAGGCGGACACGGGGTTTCCCGCAGGACGGTTGCGCCCGGCCTCCAGCTCGGCGGCGCGCAGCACGCGCGCGGTGAAATTGCTGGAAAGCGGCGCATCCGGCAGCCGTTGGAGCGTGTCCGTCAGGAGCATCTCGGCCTCCCAGTCCGCCGCCTCATCCGGATGGGCCTCCAGATGACGGCGGATATGCGCGGATTCAGCCGCATCCGGCAGGCGCTTTTTCAGGGCCTCCCTCAATTCGTTTTGATCGTGCTGGTTCATGCGCACCTCCTTTTCTATCACCGTCGCCGCCCAAAAGTTGCTGAAAACAAAGCCGCCCCACGCCAGGCTCCGCTCTGAAGGTAGGGTTTGAGCCGTGATTTCAACGTCTCCCGCCCCCTGTGAATCAACGACTTGGTGGCAGACAGGGAACACCCAAGCGTCTGCGAGATGTCCTCGTAGGAGAGATCGTCCCGCTGATACAACAAAATGGCCGTCCGCTGGGCCTCGGGCAGATCAGCCACCGCCGTTTCCACCACCTGGTAAAGCTCCTCCCGCATCAGATCCTCCGGCGCGGAGGATGTCCGGACATCTTCAAACTGCCTGCCCGCCGCATCCCCCTGGTCTTCCATGACGGCCTCCATGGACTCGGCGGCATGGCGCGAGCGGCGGCGTATCTCATTCAGGCACAGATTTCGCGCAATGGTGAACAGCCATGTCGAAAACTTGGCTGACGCCTCATACCGGCTCGCGGACTTGAACACCTGCAAAAACACATTCTGGGTCA
>CAYQCZ010000071.1:2429-11598 GCA_964415955.1 uncultured Verrucomicrobiota bacterium
CTCGGTGGCATCAGGCAGCGTCCGGTAAACCAGGCTCGCCACCGGCTGCTTGTATTTTTCCACCAGCGACTCAAACGCCTGCATGTCGCCGCGCTTCACACGCAGCATCAACATCGCATCGGGGTCGTGGTCGCCGGGCATGACCCGCACCTTAGCAAAGTGGACACGGCTGACAAGCGGCACTTTGGAGGCCTCCGCCGGGTCATCCGCCTCGGCGCTGGTCCCGGCGGCTCAACGCAGGGTGACCACCACGTAGTTGCGCTTGCCCTTGCGCAACAGCAGATGCCTCCCGAACAACAGCGATGCCTGCGACACCAGGGCCTGCACATCCGTCACGCGCGCGTTGTTCAGGTAGATGCCCCCTCCCTCGATGTCCTTGCGCGCCGCCCCCCTGGACTGGCACAGCCCGCTGTGGACCAGCAGCTCCACCACCGGCATGCCGGCAGCCTGCAACGGCGCACGGTCCAGCTCGCGCGTCGGCACTTCGCCGATCAGGTCGTTGAAGGTGGCCTCGCCCAGCCCATCAAGGCTCCCCCCGAAAAGCACATCGCTGGCGCGGATGGCATTGGCCAGCTCGGTGTCGCCGTGGATGAGGCGGGTGACTTCCGCAGCCAGCGCCTTGTGCGCCTCGCGCGCACCGGGGTTGGCCTGGTGCTTCGACTCCAGCGCGGCGATCTCCGCCTGCGGCAGAAAGGTGAAGTATTTCAGATACCGGATGACATCCCGGTCATCGGTGCGGATCCAGAACTGGTAAAACCGGTAGGGACTGGTCTTCTTCGGATCCAGCCAGACGGCGCCCGCCGCCGTCTTGCCAAACTTCGACCCGTCCGCATTGGTGATCAACGGCAGCGTCAGGCCGAACGCATGGCTGCCGAGCTTCCTGCGCACCAGGTCAATGCCCGCCGTGATGTTGCCCCACTGGTCGCTGCCGCCGATCTGGAGTTCACAGCCGTGGTCCCGCCGGAGCACGTAAAAATCAAATGCCTGGAGCAGCATGTAGCTGAATTCGGTGTAGCTGATGCCCGCCTCCCGGTCCTCCATGCGCGAGCGCACGCTCTCCTTGGCGATCATCTGGTTCACTGAAAAGTGCTTCCCGATGTCCCGCAGAAACTCCAGAAACGTCACCCCGGCCGTCCAGTCGGCATTGTCCATCAACCGCGCCGGATTCGCCGCGGCCTCGAAGTCCAGCAGCCGCCGCAACTGCCCCTTCACGCAGGCGATGTTGTGGTTCAACACCTCGCGCGTCAGCAACTGCCGCTCCTGCGACTTGCCGCTGGGATCGCCCACCATGCCCGTGGCCCCGCCCGCCAGCGCGATGGGTTGATGCCCGGCCGTTTGAAAACGCCGCAGCGCCAGCAAGGGCACCAGGTTTCCCACATGCAGGCTGTCCGCCGTGGGGTCGAAGCCGCAATAAAGCGTCACCGCCCCTTCTCCCAGTCTCCGGGTGAGTGCTTCCGTGTCGGTGCAGTCGGCGATCAGGCCGCGCCAGCTCAGTTCTTGGCAGATGTCCGTCATCCGCGCCAGTGCGTAGGGGAATTTCATCAGACTTGCAAGCCAATGGCTCCGGCCCCGGAGACGCGGACCATGGGAAATCCCGATGAAAGGCCGGAACCAGCACACATGCATCCACAACAGACGCGCCAGGGAAACCAACGGCGGATCCGGTCGCCGCCGGACGGAGCTGCCATGACGATCATCGACTTGCCCCGCCGCCCCTGCTATGGGTTGTCCCACATCCAGCCGATGCGAACCGAAGTGATCATCAAGGAGGGCGAAGTCCCCGTGGGACGCTATGTCCTCGACCCCGGTGAATACACCATCGGCAGGGACACAAGCTGCCAGATCCGCGTGAACCGCGCGGACGTCTCGCGTCAACACGCCCGGCTGGTGATCCGCCAGAACGCATGCGAAATCGAAGACCTGGGCAGCAAGTCCGGCACGGCCCTCAACGGCCAGTTGCTGGAAGGCATCCAGCGTTCCCCCCTCCCGGTGGAACTCGCCGTCGGCGGGGCCAGCCTGGTCATCCACCATGTCCCTGACGCCGGCACGGTCGCCAAACCTGTCGCCGCCAGCCAGAAACCGGCGGACATCGATGCCGTGCGTGCCGCATTGCAAGGCGAGCGCTACCAGGTGGGCTACACCATCGCGCGCGGCGCCATGGGGGCCATCCATTCCGCGAGGGACTTGAACCTGGGCCGCACCGTGGCGCTCAAGGTGATCCTCGATGACAGGCACGCCTCCAAGGCCACCGTGATGCGTTTCCTGCGCGAGGCGCGTGTGCTTGGCATGCTGGACCACCCGAACATCGTCCCCATCCACGAACTCGCCGCCAACGAGCAGGGCCAGATCTATTACACCATGAAGTTCGTCAAGGGCGTCACCCTCCAATACGTCCTGAACGAACTGCGCGCGGAAAACCCCGTCATGGCGGCACGCTACCCGCTCACCCAGCTGCTCAGCATCTTCCTGAAAATCTGCGACGCCATCCACTTCGCCCATTCACGCAAGATCATCCACCGCGACCTCAAGCCGGACAACATCATGCTCGGCGAATACGGCGAGGTGCTGGTCATGGACTGGGGGCTGGCCAAAATCCTCGATGACGGCCCTGATGATTTCGGGCCGAGCTGGAAACCGCTGTTCGCGCCGAGGAAGGACGACCCCGAACCCGAGGCCACGCTGGACGGCGACATCCTCGGCACACCGGCCTACATGGCCCCGGAACAGGTGGAGGGACGCAACAGCGACCTCGACGAGCGCACGGACATCTACGCGCTGGGCGGCATGCTCTACAGCATCCTCACCCTGCACATCCCGTTCACCGGCAACACCGTGGATGAAGTGCTCGAAAAGGTGCGCCTGGGCCGGCTCCCCCCGCCCGTCTATTTCAATTATCCGCGCCCGGCCGAGGCGGACGACGCCACGCAACGGCTCTCACGCAACGTCCAACGCGATGACGCAGGCATCAAACTGAGGAAAAAGGTGCGCGGCCAGATCCTGCCGGTGATCCTTCCGCACTGCCCCGGCGAACGCATCCCCGACGCCCTCTCGGAAATCACCATGCGCGCCATGGCGCCGCACCCGGACGACCGCTTCCAGTCCGTCGGCGACCTGCAGGAACCGGTTCAACGGTTCCTCACGGAGGACAAGAAAACCCTCCGCGTGGGACGCGCAGGGGCATGGCTGTGCGTTGCCATGCTCGTGCTGCTTGCCGCCGTCGTGACACACCAGACGTTGAAGGTTTCCAGGCTCCAGCGCATGGCCCCGGCCCTCCACGCCCAGGCAACGGCACTCTACGAACGCGGCGAATTCAGCGAAGCCCTTCAATCCATCGGCCATGCCATCACGCTGCGGCCTAGCGAGCATGAATACCACTTCATGGAGGGGCGCATCCGGGAAGGCATGAATGATCACCCCGGTGCCATCCGCTCCTATGAGGTGACACTCCGGCTGGAACCCGGCCACAGGCTTGCGCTACAGGGCGTCGCCCGCTGCCGGACGGCCCTTGAGGAACGATGACATGCATGCCGCCGCCGTGCCCGCATGAAACCGGCAGGCCCCGTCCGGCGCAGTGCCGGAAACCACCAAGGCCCGGCAGGCATTGATCCCCTTCCGCACAACGACCGCATGGGCCTGACCACAACATACAGCAGGGCCCATCATGTCCTTGGAGGCGGGCGGCGGGGCGGGGCAACAGAGTGCAGCCGGAAGATATGAAAGACTCCAAACCAAAGCCTGAGCGCAAATGACGTTCCATTTGCATTTGATATGGGTGATTATCGGGAGGAATGAGCAGTGAATTGCAACCCGGCGAAAATGGCACAACGCCACGTTTAACGATAGGTATTCCCACCTATAATCGGGCTGACATGTTGAGAGGAGCCATCGAATCAGCCCTGTCCCAGTCACTGGCCGGTCTCGATATAATTATCTCAGATAATGCATCGACTGACCACACGCCCGAAATCATCAGCAGCTTCGGAAGACGAATCCGCTACCACAGGAATGAATCAAATCTGGGACCTGTCAGGAATTTCTACAACCTCGTCCGAATGGCTGGGGCCGAATACTTTGTATGGTTGCAAGATGATGATCTGCTGCATCATCAGTTTGCTGAAAGGGCTTTTAAAGCGCTCGAAGCAAATCCGTCCGCCGCAGCATACGCTGCCTACGCACTCGTCAGTCCGTCAGCAACCTGCCAGCACTTTCCAACGCTTTACGGCCCTCCTTTTCCTCTCGACTGGATGAACCTCGGCAAACCCGCAAGAATCTCTGGCCGTCTGATCGCCCCTTTGTCACTGCTCATCTCAGTTGCCATCATGCCTGTGATCGCATTTCGTAAAGATGCGTTGCTGGCGCATATCGATTCAAGCCCCCAACCAACCGAATTGTTTGGCGAGCGAACGTTGCTCTCAGCTGTTACCGCTGAGAGTTCTCTGATTGTCGAGCCATACGTGGGAGGATTCTTCAGAATTCATCGGGATCAACACCACCAACGCCTGCAGCGGGTGGATGGAGAACAATCAAGGCAATGGAACATCATGGCAAAAGACCTTGACCGAATGACGGCGAGCTGGCCTCAGGATTGGATTCCGGCTTTGACTGAAACGCTGTCTGGAATGCCATTGGAACGGCGCTGTTCTTGGGCTCGTGAGTCACTACGATGGCCTGATCATCTGGCTCTTTGTCAAATTGTCTCCGCTTGTTTGATGAACGGGCTTCCCTGGGAACAGCGCAACGAGGTTTCACTTTTACTTAACAAACCATGCGTGAAAGCCCGCATCAAAAAGGGGATGAAAGCCGTGGTCCCTCCGGTAGTCTGGAACGGTGTGAGAGCCCTGAGTAGATTCGTTCGTCGCAGTCAATGAAATATCCCGTGATAATGAAGCCGCCTGCCTCCATCCGGGATGCTCGGCGTTCAGCCCCGGACGTTGAATTCTGACACCATGTCGCCTGACATCATTTCACCACCCTCCGCCTCCATCCTCAGCGATTCGCCTTACGACAGCACCAAAGCCGTGCACGGTGGTTGTCACCGCACTCTACAGATCGAAGAACTGGCAGCCCGCGCTGGTTTGGGCATGGACTATGTAAGCAGGGAAGGCACTACAAATACATGGGCGGCTTATCTGAGGGGGTTCCTTTTCATGGCGCGGCACATGCGGCAGCTTCAACCGCCCAACCAGATGTGGCTTCGTGTCTGGCGTATTCAATACACCTACTACCGGAGGTCGTTGGCGACACATGCTGGCCCGAGGGTATTGATCTGGGAAAACACCGTCAGGGAGAGCTGGATCGCCCCCTACGTGGCACGCGCCCATGGATTCAACACCATCGGCTGTCCACATAACATCGAGTCCATGGTCCGCGCAGGCAACCTGATGCCCGCTCCCCGATCGCCCGAAAGCGAGACCGGCGAGGAAGCCCGCCACCTGTCCGGGTGTGACAAAGTTTTCTGCATAGCCAACGAGGACAGGCAGACCTTGGAAAAGCACGGCACATCCAGCCACTGGTTGCCCTACCACCCACCCGATAACCTGTGTCAGGAACTCCATGACATCCGTCAACGTCGGAAAACGCAACGGCACGAAGGTGTGCTGATACTGGGCACCGCCCTCAACCCACCCACACGTGAAGGCATGATTGAGCTTGTCGAGTGGCTGCGCGGTTGGTCTGCCCCGGATGCACAGCCCATCCACATCGCAGGCATGGGCACGGAAACCTTCAAGGATCAACTGCCAGCCTCCGGATTCCTTCTGCATGGGACGGTCAGCAGGGAACAATTGTGCGATCTGCTTTCAAGAACACGCTGTGTCATCCTCCACCAGAAGAGTGGAACCGGCGCGCTGACGCGCATACCTGAAATGCTGATGGCGGGCATCCCGCTGGTGGCCAACGCTGTTGCGGCACGAAGCGCGAAGCACCACGAGGGCGTCCACCTCTTTCGCACACGTGAGGAGATGATTTCGCTGCTTCAATCCGATCTTCCCGTGCCAAAGCCGCCTTCCCGCCCCGAGGATGCAGAACACCGATTTATTGACGTTCTGAAAACACTGTCTGAAACTCGCAACATGCAGCGTGTTGGGATTGCATGAGCTCTGACTGCCGGCCCGATTAAACAAGCATCTTTCATGAACGACTGGCCGAAGATTTCCATCATCACCCCCTCATACAACCAGGGCGAATTCCTTGAGGAAACCATCCTGTCCGTGCTGAATCAGCGCTATGCGAATCTGGAATTCATGGTCGTTGACGGGGGCAGCACCGACCATTCCCTGGAGATCATTCACAGACACGCCCGGAACCTTGCCTGGTGGACTTCTGAGAAGGATCGCGGGCAGACTCATGCCATCAACAAGGGATTGGAACGGGCTACCGGAGACATCGTGACCTACCTCAACAGTGATGATTTGTTATTGCCCGGCGCGCTGCATGCAGTGGGCCGCTTCTTCATGACTCATACCAGGGAGAGCTGGTTGACCGGCGACTGCCTTTTCTTTGGTGACGTGTATCCTTGCGGCATCTGGCAATTTGATCCCGTGCCTGATGTTGTGCACCTTCTCATCGGGAATCAGATCGCCCAACCCGCCACGTTCTGGAAACGTCGGCTCACCTCGGAGCTCGGATTGCTGGATGACCAACTGAACTACTGCATGGACTACGAGTATTGGCTGCGATTTATGAACGCGGGCAAAACACTTCGTCGCATTCAGGTGCCGCTTGCGGCCTTCCGCCACCACGGAGCCTGCAAAACCAACGCACAGAAACCTCAAATGGAGGCGGAGTATAAGTCGGTTCAACAGCGTTACCTGGCAGGGCTGAACCCGTCGCAACTCCAGCTTTACATGCGTCTGGAAAGTCTCAGAAAAGCGCGGTTTGGTTTGGATCGAGCCTCGGATTTGCGCCAGTCCGGCAAACTGGGCGATGCCTGGAAGCAGTTTTTCCTGACCATCCGTGAACACCCCTTGGGACTTCGAACTCGCCATGGATTGGGATGCTTGAGGAGACTGATCTTGGGTTCGCTGCTTTCTGGGAGCCTCCGGAAATAACAACACGTTCAGTCGCCACATAGAAACCCGTTGAACTTTTCTGTCATCATTTGCACCCACAACCGGGCGAAGCGGTTGGAGCGGACGCTTCGTGCATTGGAGCCCCAGCAGGCTGGCAACAACCGATGGGAAGTTCGGGTGGTGGCGGATTCCTGCTCGGATGACACATCTTCCGTGGTGCGCCAGTTTGCCTGTAAGGATATTCCGCTGCACTTGCACGAAGTCGGGTTTGGATCGGCGTCGTTGGCGCGAACTTTCGGGGCGGAGAAAAGCATTGGCCGGATGTTGCTCTACCTTGATGACGACGCAGAACCCATGCCCGGCTGGCTTGAAGCCTACGCGAGATTCTTCAGTGCCCACCCGGACCTGCAGGCTGGAGGCGGTCCCATCGACATTGATTGGTCAGATATGCCCAGACCAACATGGTGGCAGCCGCAGTTTGATGTCAACCTGGCCGGGCTTGCACTCCCCGCGAACCTTGTGACGTTTCCCGAAGGGGAATTCCCGTTCGGACCGAACATGTATATCAGCGCCACCGCCTTCCGTGAGGTGGGACCGTTCAACCCGAGGCTGGGCCCCAAAGGCAAGGTGAATCATGTCGGAGAGGAAACGGAATGGTTCATCCGCTACGCCGCGCAGGGAGGCAAGATCGGCTACGTGTCCGACGCGATCGTCCGGCACTGGGCCGACCCAGCCAAGGCCACAAAACGCAGCCTTCTCATCAGGTCCTGGAGGGCCGGACAGGCTGTAGCTGTCTTACCGGAGGGAGGGGTGGATGCGCGCGGATGGTTGGCCTGGTTGCGCCATGCCGCATCAGCTACGTTGAAAGGCCGGCTCACCTTCCCGGAGCAAGTCTATCTGGCCAACTGGCTGGGAAGGTTGTCGGCCAAACAGCGGCCTGCAAAGTGAGCGGCCAAATCACGACGGCGGTCACTTCGCCGTTGTCCCGGCATCCCGTGAGTGGTATTGCCGGTCGATCCACTCAAAATCCTGGGGCGACAAGGGTTCCTTTCCCGGCACCACACGCGTCATCGGCGCGTTGGTGGAGACAAGCGCCTGGTTGAAGCGCACGTTGGCTTCTTCACCTGCATGCCTGAGCACGTAGTAGCCGGTGCGTGCGACCTGGATCAGCGTGATCAGCGCCAGCAGGAGGATTGCGGCATGGCGGAGCCGGACAGGTTTGAGGTGCGTTGCCAACGCAAAGACTGCTCCAGTGAAACCAACCACGGCGAACCAGTTGAAGCGCCCCGTCATCTGGTCACCCACGCCAGTGATGCTGCACATGAAGGCAAGTGTCACCCAGCTCACGACAGTGCACGCCGCCCAACTGACGAGCCCCAGGGCTTTGTCACTGGATTCGATGCGCGCCTGCTTCCAGCTCGCGACAAGAATCGCAAACAGGCCCGCCATGAACACCGTGCCGAGCGTGTTTCCTGCGGACCAGCCCAACCGGTAAAGCATGTCGGTGCCTGCGAGCATGAAGTTGTTGGCCAAGGAGTGATCTCCCTGGAACAGATTCCCTGCATTGAACCCATGGCTTTGAGACTGCCCCAAGATCAGACGGGAAATCTTCCAGAAGACAAGTGGTGCCAGCATCATCGACACCACCAGCCATTTGCGGCGGGGAATGTTTCTTGTGGGCACCATGAGAATGGGAATGATCAATCCCGGATACAGCGCCAGCCCGGCGTTTCTGGTCAGCAGCATTGCGGTCATCGCAAGAACAAAGACAGCGCCCCACCGCCAACGCTCAACATCGGTCCCGACGCAATACCGGCAGACCGAATAGTAAACACCCCCCATGAGCGGCAGAAACAAAACCTCCGAGAGCAGCACGCAGTAATTTGTTCCAATGAAACAGGCGATGAACAGAACAAGAAGACCCGAAACCAGCCCGCTGGTTCCGCCGCCACCCGCCAGTCGCAGGAAGCAAAAGGTCCAGATGGCACACGTCAGCGCCGCCAGGGAAGCCACCGTTGCCACCAGACTGGCTCCACTGATACCGATGACACTCTGCACTGCGGCCAGCAGACACGAGAACGCCGGGGGAAACACTGTGATGGGCTGCCCGCCGAAGTAGGTGTAACCATGCCCGTTGAGCAAGGAAACGGACCCTTCCC
>CAYQCZ010000071.1:11608-12008 GCA_964415955.1 uncultured Verrucomicrobiota bacterium
GTAGGCCCAGCCATCCGGGGTGAGCAAAAGTCCCTGCCGCATCATGAGCAGGGACAGCGCGCCTCCCAACGCACCCGAAAGCAGGGACATGGCACCGGGCGATCCGAGTATTCCTTGATGCGGGCTGGTGGTATTCACGCGCGTTTGGTCAGTGCGATTGCAGATCAAAGTGTCATGTGCCTTCAACGCACTGGCAAGACATTGGGATGCGCCGACACCCACCCATCCTTTGGGAACATGGCCACAGTAAGATCTACGGCATTGCCCAAGCCCTCCCACCTTCGCCACTCCATGCCTTGGTGGCTCCACTCCACGCAGTATGCGGATTGCGGACATCCTGGCCGCAGCTACGAATCTGGCCGAAAGAAACGGAAGTATTCATAAATGGGGGCTTGCAGAC
>CAYQCZ010000072.1:0-3228 GCA_964415955.1 uncultured Verrucomicrobiota bacterium
ACTTCCGCCACCGCCGGCTATCTCACCCACCGGCTGCGGGGGCCGGACCGCCGGGTGTTTCTTCCCGGTCAAACCAGCCACGGCCATTACCAGATCGAGATGTCCTGCAACACCTGCCACACGCCGTGGATGGGGGTGAAGGAAAAGGCCTGCATTGACTGCCATGCGGCGGAGTTGAAGGCAGCCAACGACTCGCACGCGAAGAGCAAGTTCACCGATCCGCGGAATGCAGACCGCCTTGAAAACATCGCGGCGGACAACTGCATCACCTGCCACACGGAACATGCGCCCGGCCGCACAAGGGCCATGGGGGTGACATTACCGGGGGACTACTGCTTCCACTGTCATGAGGACGTCGCCGATGAACGCCCCAGCCACAAGGGCTTCGCCTTTGATTCCTGTGCAACGGCCGGCTGCCATAACTACCACGACAATTCCGCGCTCTATGAGGATTTCCTGGTGAAGCACGCGTCCGCACCCAAATTCAAGGAGCCCGCCATCCGGCCCGGCAGGAATCTGTCTGCCTACCTGAAGGAGGCCGGGATCCGGCGCGAGACCAGCCCCCTCACTTCCGCAGCACAAGACGCCCCGAAGGATAAGCACTTGAATGCCGAAGGCACACACGCCTGGGAGTCCACGGCCCATGCCAGGGCGGGCATCAACTGCATGGACTGCCACAGTGCAGATCAGGCGTCCGGTGCTGCTTCCGGCTGGGTCAACAATCCCGGCTACGCCGCATGCGCCGCGTGTCACAAGGATGAGGTGGATGGCTTTCTGGGCGGACATCATGGGATGAGGCTCGCTGCCGGCTTGGATCCCATGAGGCCGTCCATGGCCAGGCTGCCCATGAAAAAATCATCCGCGCACCGGGAACTGACCTGTGCCAGCTGCCATGGCGCGCATGAATTTGACACAAAGGCGGCCGCAGTGGATGCGTGCGTGGCGTGTCATGACGATGCCCACACACTGGCCTACAAGGACTCGGCACATTACCGGCTGTGGCAGGCCGAGCTGGCGGCCGGGGCCCCCTCTGGCAGCGGCGTGAGTTGCGCCACCTGCCACATGCCGCGCGAAATCCGCAGTGACGAGGGCGTTCGCAGGGTCCTGGTCCAGCACAATCAAAATCTCAATCTGCGACCCAATGAAAAGATGATCCGCTCCGTGTGCATGGATTGTCATGGACTTGAGTTTTCCATCGATTCACTCGCGGATCGCGCGCTCATTGGGACCAATTTCTCCGGCAGGCCGAAACGTCATGTGGAATCCATCGACATGGCGTTGAAGCGGCTGGTGAAAACCGAAGCCAAGACAACAAAACCCTGAAACTGAAGACAAACCCATGAAACCAACACCGTTCAAACTCATGCTGACGACCGCCCTCTCGGGTGTGCTGGCAATCATCGTCACCGGTTGCTCGCCTGGATCCACCCCTCCGGAAGCCAAGGCCGAGCCCGCAGCCGCAACACCACCAGGAGTCCCCTACAAGAAGTTTGCCGATGGCTTGTTCACCGTCATGTCATCGGACCGGGCCGTTTACACCAAACAGGTGGTCAACCGTCTCCAGAACGAGGACAAGATCATCAAGGCCAGCGAGCATTGGAAGGACGAGAAGACGCTCCCGCTCCCGGCCCAGATGTTCCGCATGGGCGCCGAGACGGTCACCGAGAAGAATCCCGGCTTCAGCTATGCGCTGCTCTCGCTGTGGCCCATCAACAAGCAGAACACGCCCAAGACCGACGCCGAGAAGAGGGGGCTGGAGTTTGTTGCCGAGAAGAAGGGCGCTGAAAACTACTACGCCGAGGAGACACTGGGCGGCACGAAGTATTTCACCGCGGTGTATGCCGATGTGGCCGTCTCCCGCGCCTGCACCTCCTGCCACAATGACCACAAAGATTCGCCGCGCACGGACTTTGCCCTGAACGACGTGATGGGTGGCGTGGTCATCCGCATTCCCATGACCAACTAGCCATACAACGAACCCCACAAATCATGACTACCCGACAAGTCGAACTCGTCCAGGGCACCTGGGAGAAGGTCGTGCCCATCTCGGAACAGGCCGCGGCTCTTTTCTATGGCCGGTTGTTTGAACTCGATCCCGAACTCAAGCCGCTTTTCAAAGGCGATCTGAAGGAGCAGGGAAAGAAGCTGATGCAAATGATCACCATTGCCGTGCGCGGATTGACCGACCTCGAAAAGCTGCTGCCCGCGGTCCAGGACCTTGGACGCCGCCATGTGGGTTACGGCGTGCGGAAAAGGGATTACGACACAGTGGGTGCCGCACTCATCTGGACGCTGGAGAAAGGCCTCGGCGAGGCCTTCACCGATGAAGTCAAGCAGGCATGGCTTGAGACCTACACCGCGCTGGCGGGGGCCATGCAGTCCAAACCAGCTTGATGCAAAACAGCCCAAGGTGTGCTCAACGTGCTCAAAGCGTCCATGCATGAAGACCATTCATGCATCGGTGTGGTTTCGATGAGCATTTTGCACACCTTGGGCAAATCCAGTCATGCAGAGGGCTTGCGCCCCTTCCGGCAGGCAATCGGCACCCATCCGGCATGCGTCCGATTGCCCGCATGCAAGCAGTGAAACGAGCCGTTTTGCAAGGGGCCTTGCCGCACATTGAAACCGGCTCAGTCTGACCATGCCAAACTTTCATAAATGCTCGTCCTCCTTGCCGGGCAATCGGCATTCCGGGTGCTTCCACCTGCTGCCATGAGACCAACACCTCGTGCTCCTGATTCGTGCAGACCCGGCGGCAACAGCTGGACGCGATGACTTTGCGAACGACACAATCACTCGCTGAGACGCTGCTTGAGGAGCAACAGGCAGCGACTGCGGTGGAGCGCTTTGCCGCCTGGCATGACGATCAGGCAGCGCATGGGTGCGATGGTGCGCGTTATCGGGATTTGATCCCGCTGACGTCTCCATCACGGGGGCGGCAATATGCATTCGAGGTGGATCTGGACCGCTGCTCCGGTTGCAAGGCGTGTGTCAGCGCATGTCACAGCCTCAACGGCCTCGATGACAACGAAGCCTGGCGGGACACCGGACTTCTGATCAGCATCTATTCGAAAAAGCCCGAGTTTGATTTCGGCGCGACCGGCGAAGTCACTTACGGCAATTATGATTTCTTCCGTGTCGGTGCCAGCATCACCGGCCCGATCACCGATACGCTGGCCGCGCGCATCGACGGGATCTGGGTGCAGCGCGACGGGTTCTATTTCGACC
>CAYQCZ010000072.1:3238-6296 GCA_964415955.1 uncultured Verrucomicrobiota bacterium
TTGGAAGCGTCCATTCCAGCAGGTGGTGACCACGGCCTGCCATCACTGCGTGGAACCGGGTTGTCTGGAGGGCTGTCCCGTCCTCGCCTACGACAAGGACAGGATCACCGGCATTGTGCGCCATCTCGATGATCAATGCATCGGCTGCCAGTATTGTGTGATGATGTGCCCCTACGACGTGCCCAAGTATTCGGCATCCAGGGGGATTGTGCGCAAATGTGACATGTGCAGCGGGCGGCTTTCCGTCGGCGAAGCGCCCGCTTGCGTTCAGGCCTGCCCGAACGAGGCCATCCGGATCACCACCGTCGATCAATCGAAGCTGAGGGGTGCCTTTCGTGGCCTGCCACACACAACCGCAGTCCCGGGCATCCGCTGGCTTCCGGACACGCCCGACCCTGCGATCACACTGCCCACCACGCGCTACAAAACACAGCGCGCTTACCCGGACCAGATCCGATCCGCGGACCACGAGGCGCTCCGTCCGGAACCACCCCACTGGCCGCTGGTGTGCATGCTGGTGCTTACGCAATGGTCGTTTGGCACGTTCCTGATGGGCTTGCTCTGCTGGCTCGCTACTGGAACGTCCGCCTCAAGCCAGATCTGGCGACATCAATGGGGCATGGCGCTGGGTGTGGGACTGGCCGGCCTCGGCGTGGGCGTGCTGCATCTGGGCAGTCCGCGGGGGGCGTGGCGTTCATTCCTTGGACTTCGCACATCGTGGTTGAGCCGCGAAGTGGTCGCATTTGGAGCGTTCAGTGCGCTTGCATTTCTCACTGCCGCCATGGCGTGGGTTGATCATTTCGTGGTCGCACTGGTGCATCCGTGGTTTCTGGCGATGACGGTGCTGCTGGGGGGCGTCTCCGTGTTTTGCTCGGTGATGGTGTATGTCGCAACAGGCCGCGACTACTGGTCCATGGCCAATGTCTCCGGCAAGTTTCTTGGCACGTCACTGCTCCTTGGCGCGGTTTCAACGCTGCTCCTGGCCGCCTCCGGGAACGCGCCATCCACACCGATGACTTCTGGTGGCATGGCGTGCCTCGTGATGGTGCTGGGGATGTTCAAACTCGGCATTGATCACAGAATCTATCCACACATGAACAGGGAGGATCATTCGCCATTGCACAAGACAGCGCAGTTGTGGTGCGGACGGTTTGGTGTGCAGGCGCGTGTGCGTGCCTTTCTGTGCATTGCCGGCGCGCTGCTCTGTCCTTTGTTGTTGCTGTTGGGAGCTGGAAAAGGCTGGGCACTGGCGGGTCTGGTGATGTGTGTTTCTGCCGAAATCATCGAACGTTTCCTGTTCTTCACCACCGTCCAACCGCTCCGCATGCCGGGCAACCTCCACTCATGAATCCGGCATTGCTACAGTCTGATTCGTTGTTGAGACGCTGGAAGGGGCGTCAAACGGCGGACCTGGCACTTCAGCCTGCCGGGTTTGGTGTGGGCAAGGTTCCCGCACGATGGGTTCCGGACACCACCACGACCGCTGTCTGCGGCTTCTGCTCCACGGGGTGCGGCTTGAAGATTCACCTGCGGGATGGACGGGCGGTGAACCTCACGCCAGACACGGATCATCCGGTGAATCTGGGCATGGCGTGTCCCAAGGGCTGGGAGGCGCTTGCCTGTCTGGAGGCGTCAGATCGCGGGACCACGCCCTTCCACAGGGATCGGAGCAGCGGACTGGTGCGTGAGCTGGACTGGCCGCAGGCCATGGAGGTTTTTGTCAGTCGCTTCAAGCGCATCATGCAGGAGCATGGTCCCGAAAGTGTGGCCTTCCTCAGCACCGGACAGATCTGCACGGAGGAGATGGCCCTGCTGGGTGCCGTCTGGAAATTCGGCATGGGCGCGTTGCACTGCGACTCGAACACGCGCCAGTGCATGGCGACATCGCATGTGGCCTACAAGCAGAGTTTCGGCTTTGATGCGCCGCCCTTCACCTATGCCGATTTCGAGGCATCGGACGTGCTGGTGTTCATCGGCTCCAACCTCTGCATTGCGCATCCCATCATGTGGCAGCGGGTGCTGGCGAACAGGAACAACCCTGCGATCATCGTGATCGATCCGCGCGCCACGGAGACGGCCATGAATGCCACCCAGCATGTGGCGCTCCAGCCCAAGAGCGATCTGACGCTGCTCTACGGCCTGGCAAAACTGCTCATCGACCGCTGCTGGGTGCGCAGGGATTACATGGATGCGCATACCACGGGATTCGATGAGTTTGAGGCGTTTCTGAAACCGTATGACCTCGACCACGTGCGGGGGGCGACAGGCATTCATCCCCGTGAAATGCTGCGGCTGGCAGACACGATCCGCCGCGGCAGGGCGGTGAGTTTCTGGTGGACCATGGGCGTCAACCAGAGCCACGAAAGCACGCGCACCGCGCAGGCGATCATCAATCTGGCCTTGATGACCGGCAACATCGGACGGCCGGGGACGGGAGCCAATTCCATCACCGGCCAGTGCAATGCCATGGGATCGCGGCTTTATGCCAACGTGACCAGCCTGTTCGCGGGCAGGGATTTTCTGAACCCGGCCCATCGTCTGGAAACGGCGGAGCTTCTTGGCATTCCGGCAGGGAACATTCCGCAGAAAAATTCCATGGCCTATGACCAGATCGTGGATGGCATTGGCGACGGCCGGATCAAGGGGCTGTGGGTCATTGCGACGAACACTTCGCACTCATGGATTCACCAGTCGCAGTTCAATGACACGGTCGGCAAGCTCGATTTCCTGGTGGTGCAGGACATGTATCACAACACCCATACGGCACAGCGTGCCGACCTTTACCTGCCTGCGGCCGGATGGGGCGAAAAGGAGGGCACGCTCATCAACAGCGAGCGCCGCATCGGTCTGGTGAAGAAGGTTTCCAAGGCGCCTGGCCAGGCATTGAGTGATTTCAGCATCTTCCGGCTTGTGGCCCATCATTGGGGTTGCGGCGACATGTTTGCTGAATGGTCGTCACCGGAGGCGGTGTTTCAGATTCTCAAGAAATGCTCCGCCGGCCGGCCGTGCGACATCACAGGCATCGGAACGCTGGTACAGCGGTAGCCAAGTGCTGAAA
>CAYQCZ010000072.1:6306-11891 GCA_964415955.1 uncultured Verrucomicrobiota bacterium
TGTGGCGGCATTCAAGGGCCGTGGCCCGCGGACACCGCTGTTTGTGGGGCAGACCAGGCCCGTGTTCAGCCTGCGAATGAGAGGCGGTTGTTTGAGGATGGACGGTATTTTACGGCGGATGGACGGGCGCGGTTTGTTTACGAGCCGCCCAAGCCATTGCAGGAAATCCCCGACGAGCATTATCCGTATGTGCTGCTGACCGGGCGCGGCACCAGCGCGCAATGGCATACACAGACGCGCACCGCCAAGTCGCAGGTCCTTCGCAAGATGTATCCGGAGAACATCTACGTGGAGATCAATCCTGTGGATGCGGCGGCGCTGGGCATCCAGCCGGGAGCGCCCGTGGAGGTGTCCTCGCGCCGCGGAAGTCTCACGGCCGCCGCGTTCATTGCGACGTCCGTCATGCCGGGGCAGGTCTTCATCCCCATGCATTATGAGGAGACCAACCGGCTGACGTTGCCGGTGTTCGATGCCTACTCGCGCCAGCCATCCTACAAGCACTGCGCCGTCCGGATGGCGCCTCGCGCATGTCCTCCCGGCAAACCATGAACGAATCCATTGCACCCATGTCCACAACAGCATCCATCACGGGCGGCTTTTCCGGCGAACAAAAGTAATATCTGGAAGGATTCATGGCGGGCATCGCGCAAAGGCGGCTGCACCCGTTCACAGGGCCGTCACCCTCGGGGACGGGTCAGGCCGTGCCGGATGACAAGGATGCGGTGTCCGGAGGCCAGCAGGTCTTCGGCATCCCCATTGAAGACGTCACCAAGCAGGAGGTCTGGAAGCATCGCGAGCATGGTCTGGACTGCTGGGAACGGATGATTGCCCATGCGGATGCGAACAAACTGCCGGACGAGGAGAACACGTTCAGATTCCGATTCCACGGCATGTTCTTTGTGGGACCGGCCCAGAACAGCTTCATGCTGCGCTGCCGCATTCCGGCGGGGGAGTTGACCTCTGCACAACTGGCAGGACTCGCAGACATTGCGGAATCCTATGGCAATGGGAAGGCTGCCATCACCACTCGATCGAACATTCAGATTCGCGAGATCGAACCGAAAAATCTCATCAACACGCTGACAAAGCTCCAGCAACTGGGACTGACATCCAAGGGATCGGGCGTGGACAATGTCCGCAACATCACAGCCTCGCCCACGGCTGGGATTGATCCGCAGGAACTGATCGACACCCGGCCATTTGCGCACGCGCTGCACCATCACATCCTGAACCAGCGCGATCTCTACAACCTGCCCAGAAAGTTCAACGTCGCCTTCGAAGGCGGCGGTTCCGTGGACACAGTCGCCGACACGAATGACATCGGTTTCATGGCCTGCCGGGTGGATGGCAACGGGGGGGGCACACTTCGTGACGGAACGTCAGTGCCACTGGAGCCCGGCGTGTATTTCCGCGTGGAACTGTGCGGCATCACCGGACACAGGCAGCTTGCCACGGATTGTGGCTTGATTGTGAAGCCAGCCGACAGTGTCGCACTGGCGGTGGCGATGCTGCGGGTGTTCATTGCGCATGGCGACCGCACGGACCGGAAAAAGGCGCGGCTGAAATATCTGGTGGACAAATGGGGCGTGGAACAGTTTCTCGAAGAAACGCAGAAGCGTCTCCCCTTTCCCCTGGTGCGTCTGCCGATCGGGCGCTGCGTGGCCCGTCCGGCCCCCATCAAACACGGGCATCTCGGAGTGTTCCGGCAGAAGCAGCGTGGATTGAATTACGTGGGCGTGGCCATCCCGGTGGGTGTCATGACCGTGCGTCAGATGCGGCGCATCGCGGAACTCGCCACCAATTACGGCAGCGGCAGCCTCCGGCTGACGCCCTGGCAGAACCTGCTGGTCACGGATGTTGCGGACGGATTTGTGGAAACACTGAAACGCAACCTGGTGCGCATGGGTTTCCACCATGAAGCCACCAGCATCAAGGGCGGCCTCATTGCCTGCACGGGCAGCACGGGCTGCAAATGGGCCTCCACCGACACCAAAGGCCATGCTCTCGCCCTGGCGTCGATTCTGGACAAGCACATCCAGCTCGACCACCCCATCAACATTCATCTGACCGGATGCCCACACTCATGTGCGCAGCATTATGTCGGTGACATCGGTCTCCAGGGCGTGAAGACCAAACTGGGCGGCGAAACCGTCGAGGGATACAACATCGTCTTTGGTGGCGGCACGGGACTGGATGCAGCCATTGGCAGGCAGGTTTTCACGGGCATCCCGTTCAGTGAGATTCCAGAGCTACTCAAACGGGTGCTGACGGTGTTCATCGATAGACGATCCGGTCGCGAAACCTTCAGCCAGTTCATCCGCCGTCACGAGGTCGGCCAGCTTCAGGATATGTTCTCCAACTGACGCAGCAGCATTTTTCCAAACCATGACCACAGCCCCCCTTGTTCCAGTGCTCCCCGAAAGCGCGCCATTCACGCCCGAGCAACGGGCTTATCTCAATGGTTTCCTTGCGGGACTGTTTTCACACACCCCGTCGGGCGGTGGCGCACTGCCATCCGAGGCAACGCCCAGGCGGACACTGCCGCTCACAATTCTCTTTGCCTCCCAGACTGGCAATGCGGAGAAGCTCGCCAAACAGATCTCCAGATCGGCCGCGTCGAAAGGATTCACGCCAAAGGTGCAGGACGTGGCCGGGTGTGCTCCCCCCACGCTTCCGATGGAGAAGCATGTGCTCATTGTTGCCAGCACGTTCGGCGACGGTGAACCGCCCGACTCCGCGAAAGGTTTTTGGGAATCACTGGCCGCTGATGTGATGCCAAGACTGGAGGGGCTTCGCTTCAGCGTGTGCGCGCTTGGTGACACGAATTATCCAAAGTTCTGCCAGTTCGGCAAAGACCTGGATGCGCGTCTGGAGGCGCTCGGCGCAGAGCGTGTGCATCCGCGTCAGGATTGCGATGTGGACTACGAGGAGGGATTTGATCAATGGCTCTCCGCCGCCCTGCAATCCCTGGGCAAGGGGATTGGAGCACCGGGGGGCTTGCCAGAGGCGGATGCGTCCAGGAAATCCGGTGCATCTCCGGCAGGGCAGGGGCAGTCAACGGCTTTCGAGTATTCGAAGAAAAACCCGTTCCCAGCCAGGCTTCTGGTGAATCGGAAACTCAACAAACCGGGGTCGGCCAAGGATGTGCGCCATTTCGAGATCGGTCTCGAAGGATCGGGGCTTGTCTATGAGGCAGGTGATGCGCTGGGTGTTGTGCCAACAAACGATGCTTCACTGGTGGATGAGCTGCTGGCCGTGTTGAAATGTGACGGTGAGGAGGCTGTGAAGGGCAGAACTGGTGAGTTCGTGCCGTTACGGCTGGCTCTTCAGGCCCATTATGAAATCACCCGTATTCCGCAGTCCTTGCTGCAGGCCGTGGCGGCGCGCAGTGGGGACGAGGTTTTGTCCCGCCTCCTGGCACCTGATGCCGCCACCGCTCTGGCTGCGTTCACTTATGGACGCGAAATCATCGATCTGCTCCTGTCACATCCTGGAGTCCGGTTTCAGGCGGAGGAATTCGTCGCCATGTTGCGCAAGCTGCAGCCGCGCCTCTACTCGATTTCGTCGAGTCCGAAGGCGCATCCGGACAAGGTGCATCTGACCGTGAGTGCTGTCCGCTATGAATCGCACGGACGCAAACGAGGTGGTGTCTGCTCCACGTTTCTTGCCGAAAGGGTGGGGCACGAAACACCTGTGCCCGTATTTGTTCATGCGAACAAGGCATTCAGGCCCCCGCCGGACGACCGGCCGTTGATCATGGTGGGCCCGGGCACGGGCATAGCGCCGTTCAAGGCATTCCTTGAGGAAAGACGCGCCCGTGGTGCCCAAGGCAGGAACTGGTTGTTCTTTGGTGATCAGAAATCCTCGACGGACTACTTGTATCAGGAGGAGATCGAGGCATTTCAGAAGCAGGGGGTGTTGCACCGGCTGGATCTGGCATGGTCGCGCGATCAGGCAGCCAAAGTCTATGTGCAGGACCGCATGCTGGAGCACGCCGCAGAGATCTGGAGATGGCTTCAGGATGGGGCCGCTTTCTGCGTGTGCGGTGATGCCAGCCGCATGGCGAAGGATGTCGATGAAGCCCTCCAAACAATCGTCAAGGTGCAAGGCGCGATGACGGCTGAGAAAACCTCGGATTATTTGAAATCACTCAAAGCCGGCAAGCGCTACTGCCGCGATGTCTATTGAGACATCCGCAGTTCGCGGTGGAGAAACGCCCACTTGTCCGCCGCTTCCTCGATGAGTTTTGCCGTCGGCTTGCCTGCGCCATGACCGGCCTTGGTTTCGATGCGGATGAGCACGGGGTTTGACCCTGCGTGGCATTCCTGAAGGCGTGCGGCGAATTTGAAGCTGTGCGCCGGAACGACGCGGTCATCGTGATCGGCCGTGGTGACCATGGTGCTGGGGTATGTCACTCCCTTTTTCAGGTTGTGATATGGGGAATAGGCCAGCAAGGCAGGGAACTCATCCGCATTATCCGCACTTCCGTAATCACTGGTCCAGGCCCAGCCGATGGTGAACTTGTGGAAGCGCAGCATGTCCATCACACCCACGGCAGGCAGGCAGGCGGCAAACAAGTCCGGTCGCTGCGTCATGCATGCACCGACGAGCAGTCCGCCATTGCTGCCGCCACTGATGGCAAGTTTGGTCGGTGAGGTGTATCGCTCCGGCGGGTCCACTCTCGGGCCTGAGCGGGCGATGGCATGGCTTGTCTTGCCACACAGCCACTCCGCAGCCGCGATGAAATCATCGAACACATTCTGTTTGTTCGCCTTCACGCCCGACTGATGCCACGCCTCGCCGTATTCGCCGCCGCCCCGCAGGTTGGGCACCGCATAGACACCACCCATTTCCAGCCACGTGATGATGGCCGGTGAGAATCCCGGCGTCAGACTGATTTTGAATCCACCATAGCCATACAGGACGGTCGGATTCTTCCCATCCATTTTCAGACCACGCTTGTGCGTGATGAACATCGGGATGCGCGTGCCGTCCTTGCTGGCGTAGAAGACCTGCCTGGTTTCGTAGTCCTCGGGGTTGAAATCGACCTTTGGCTTCCGGAACACCGTGCTTGTTCCCGTCCTCAGATCGTAGCGGTAGATGGTGGTCGGCGTGGTGTAGCTGGTGAACGCGTAGAAGGTCTCGCTGTCCGTGCGTTTGCCGCCAAAGCCGCCCACGGTTCCAAGGCCCGGGAGTTCCACCTCGCGAACCAGCGTTCCATCCCGTGAAAACACCTTCACCTGGGCGTGTGCGTCCTTCAGGTATTCAACAATCAACTGATCATTCACCAGACCGACGGAATCCATGGTCTCGGAGGATTCCGGGATGATCTGCTTCCAGCCGGCCCGTTCAGGGCGTGTCACATCGATGGCAATCAGGCGGCTGCGTGTGGCGCTCATGTCCGTGCGGAAATAGAACACCTCCCCCACATTGGCGACGAAGTCATACTGGGCATCGAAATCGTTGAGCAACTCCATCACGGTCCCGTCCCTGTTGGCCAAATCCTTGTAGAAGATGCGGTTTTTGCGCTCGGTGCCCTTCCACACCGAGATGATCAAGTAGCACCCGTCTTCGGTGACGCCGCC
>CAYQCZ010000073.1:0-11889 GCA_964415955.1 uncultured Verrucomicrobiota bacterium
CAGCCCGCTGCGGGGATGCGCAGGGCTCGCCGCCTTGGCCACAGACAAAATCCCCTCGCCGCAGCGCCCTTTGCCCTTTTCAGACAGGCTCTTAAAAAAAGCTTCCTTGGCCACGGCAAATCAGCACGATGGCGCGCCTATGGCATTAACGTGCATTTTGTTGAAACCCGATTGCATTGAGAAAAACCTCTCCGGCGAGGTGATCCGCCGGTTTGAGAAGGCCGGTCTGCTCATCCGCGGCTGCAAGATGATGCGCTTGTCCGAACAAATCCTCCGCGATCACTACGCGCATCTGGCGCACCTGCCCTTTTTCCCTGAAATCCTTGCCTTCATGCAGTCCACGCCGGTCATCGCACTGGCGTTGGAAGGTGAGAACGTCATCGTGTCCGTCCGCGACATGCTGGGGCCGACGGACTCCACCAAGGCCGCCAAGGGCACCATCCGCGGCGATCTTGGCACGGACAAGATGCGGAACATCGCCCATGCCTCGGATTCCCCGGAGGCCGCCGGGGCCGAGTTGAAGCGTTTCTTTGCGCAGGGCGAGATTTTCGCCTGAGCCAGGCCCGTCTGAACCATGAAGACCAGCAACCCTTGCATCACCAAAGCCGGTTGTTGGGCGGCAGTCGCAGCGGCGTGGATGGCGTGTGTGACCTGCATTCCGCTGGTGAGCGCCCAGGAGATCCCGCCTGCCACGGGACTGGAGATGTCCAATCCTTCCGACTTGCTGCTGGTGGTGATTGTGCGCCCCCATGCCATCAAGCATGGCATCACCCCCGGCCTGCTCCAGGCTTCCGTTCAAACCCAGCTCGCCGCAGCGGGCATCCGCAGCACGAACGTTGCCTCGCAAACCCGCCTTGAGGTCGAGGCCAACGCGGATTCAACCGGCACCAATTTCCACCTCGGGCTGTCGTTCCGGCGCCCTGCCGCTTTCGATGCGGGAGGACGATCCTTCAGCGTCAATGCGGTGACATGGGAGCGGTCGATGCTGTTCAGCTTCAATCAGCAGACCAACGTGGTGGTGGCGGTCTCGGAGATGCTTGTGCGGGAGTTTCTGGCCGATCACAAGAAGGCCAATCCGTCCATTTCCATGCGGGGCAGGGTGATGGCCACCGATCCGAAATTCTTGTTTGTGATCTTCAATCTCGGCCTTCAGGACGGCGTGAAGGAGGGCTCGGAGTTTGTGGTGGAGCGCAAGGGCGAAACTGTGGCGGTGATCAAGGTTTCCACCGTGAACACGGACTATTCCATCGGCAACATCCAGAAAACACCCGCACCGGGCGAGGTGTTCGAGGGGGATGTGGTGGTGCCGCGCCGTTGAACAATCCCGGCCCGGGGTGATCGCATCTGGATCTTTCCGTGTTGGTGTTTCCGCCGGCGACCCGTTACAAAAGCCCCATGAAACACCTTTCATCTCATTCACTGGCCATCGCAGGACTTCTTTTCTGCCTTTTTGCCCAGGCTCACGCGGCGGATGCCGACGGCAAGCTGCGGATCATCTGTTTCGGCGCGCATCCGGACGATTGCGAACTGCAAGCCGGGGGCGTGGGCGCGATGTGGGCCGCACGGGGTCACAAGGTGAAGTTCGTGGCCATGACCAACGGCGACATCGGACACTGGCGGGAGGCGGGAGGCCCGCTGGCGTTGCGCCGCCTGAAGGAGGTGCAGGAATGCTCCCGCATCCTTGGGACAACCGTGGAAGTGCTCGACATTCATGATGGCGAGCTGGAGCCGAACCTTGAAAACCGCAAGAAGGTGACCCGGCTGATCCGTGAGTGGCGCGCGGACCTCGTGCTGGCTCCACGGCCCAACGACTATCACCCCGATCATCGTTACACCGGCATTCTGGTGCAGGACGCCGCATTCATGGTGGCGGTGCCGTTCATCACGCCGGAGATCCCGCCCCTTCAGTCCAACCCGGTCTTCATGTATTACACCGATCGTTTTCAGAAACCGCAGCCCTCCAGCCCGGACATCGCCATTTCGATTGATCCGGTCATCGAGAAGAAGCTGGACGGGCTTGCCGTGATGGAATCCCAGTTCCTGGAAGGCGGCGCGCTCGGCCATGAAGGACTGCTCCCGAAGACGGCGGAGCAGCGGATGAAGCGCATTCAGCAGGTCCGCGACGGCCAGCATGCGCGCTACATGGCCATTGCCGACCGGTATCGCACGAAGCTGGTGGAATTTTACGGCGAGGCCAGGGCCCGGGAAATCCGCCATGCCGAGGCCTTCGAGCTCTGCGAATACGGACGCCAGCCATCGAAGGCCGATCTGAAAAAGCTGTTTCCCTTCTTCGATTGACCTTCAAACGCCCATCCCGGCCTGTGAGATGCGTTGAAGTGGATCCGCGCGGGCTGCATGCCGGCACGCGCCAGCAACCATGAAGGGCACTTTCAAGAACATCCTGCAGCTGCTCCGGAGCACGTGGCGGCTCCGGCCTTACCTGCGTGCCGGAAGGCACCTGGTGGTGGCGGTGGTGGTCGCCCTGCTGCTGGCCGGCGCGCTGGAAGGCGTGGGTGTCGGCCTGCTGGTGCCCCTGCTTTCGCTGCTGCTGGGTGGCGAACAGGCCACGCCCATGCGGCCCATCCGATGGTCCCAGGAATGGTTTCCCGGCCACACAGTCACCTTTTATGTCGCTGTCTTCTGCTTGTTTGTGCTTGCGGCGATCATTGCGAAGAATGTCGTGCTTTACATCAGCCAGTTTCTGGCCGCGGGGCTGAAGCGCCGCATGGCGGTCAACCTGCGCGACGCCCTTTACAGCAAGCTGCACCGCGCCGAGTTGAGCCTCTTCGAGCATCGCACCATCGGCGAACTGGCGAATGTCTGCTTCGGTGAGACGGGGCGCACCATTGGCGCGATCGATGTGCTGCTGCTGCTGGGACAGCGGTCCGCCATCGCCCTTTTCTATCTGGTGGCGTTGCTGTTCATCTCCTGGGAAATGACCCTCATGGCATTCGGGCTTGCCCTCGGGATCGGCGGCCTTGTCAGCGGCCTGCATCGTCGCATGGGACGGCTCGGCAGCACCGTCACGGAGGTCAACCAGCGCCTGAACAGCTGCCTGGTGGAGTCGTTTGCCGGCGTGCGCGTGGTGCGGGCCACCAACTCACAGGAGCGCGTCTATGAAAAGTTCTCCGAGTTGAGCGATGCGCAGGCCGCGGTGGAGGAGCGCAGTTCGCGCTTGTCCGCCTTGGTGACACCCGTCGCCGAAATCGCCGCCGTGACCGGTGCCATGATCATTGTGAGCATTTCCTACCACTTTTTTGTGCGGACAGGCGACATGCTGGTGAGCTACCAGCTGGGGCTGGGGTTCATCATGCTGCGCATGCTGCCACTGGTGAACCAGCTCAACGGCCTTGCCGGCCATCTGATGTATGTCGGCCCCGGCGTGCGGGAGGTGGAGCGCTGGCTCAACGAGCCGGAGTTTCCCCTCAGGCCTTTCGGCAGCCGCGAATTCTCCGCCATCCGCGAATCGATCGTGTTTGAAAGGGTCGGATACACCTACCCGAATGGAACGGTGGCCCTGCGCGATCTGGACCTCAAGCTGCCCGCCGGCAGGACCATTGCGCTTGTGGGGCAGTCCGGCTCGGGCAAGTCCACGCTTGCCACGCTGATGTTGCGGCTGCGCCAGCCCACGACCGGGCGCCTTCTGATTGATGGCGTGGATTATTGGGATTTTTCGGCGGACTCATGGCACAGGAACATCGGCATCGTGGAGCAGGAGGCGTTTCTGTTTCATGACACGCTGGCCCGGAACATCGCCTACGGACGCGACGGGATCACGCGGAAGCAGATCGAGGCTGCGGTGGCCATGGCGCATCTGCAGGACGTGGTGGCGGAACTGCCGGACGGACTGGACACGGTGGTGGGCGAGCGTGGCGTGCTGTTTTCCGGTGGACAACGCCAGCGGCTGGCCATTGCGCGGGCGCTGGTGCACAACCCCCGGCTGCTCATCCTGGACGAAGCCACGTCCGCGCTGGACAATCTTTCCGAGCGCGAAGTCCAGTCCGCACTGGACCGCGCTGTTGAGGGACGCACGGTGCTGGTGATCGCCCACCGTCTTTCAACAATACGAAACGCGGATCACATCGTCGTCATGAAGGAGGGTTGCATCGCCGAACAGGGTTCATGGGATGCCTTGGTCGCCAGGGGGGGGGATTTTGCAAAGCTTGCAAAAGTCAGCGCCCTGCCGGAGTAGGCAAGTTGCGCCTTCTCAAGCACGGCGGCTTGCGACACTCTGAGGCCACAGAGCAGCATGCAACGAATTCCCTATCTCGATCTCAAGGCGCAGTTGGACGGCATCCGCGGGGATGTCATGACGGCACTGGCTTCCGTATGTGATGCGACGGCATTTGCCCAGGGCCCGTATGCGAAGAAGTTTGAGGAGGAATTTGCCGCTTATTGCGGTGTGCGCCACTGCATCGGGGTCAACAGCGGCACCAGCGCCCTTCATCTGGCCATGCACTGCCTGGACATTGGTCCCGGAGACGAGGTCATCACCACGCCCTTCACCTTCATCGCCACGGCATGGGCCATCAGCTACGTTTGCGCGAACCCGGTCTTTGTGGACATCGATCCAGAGCGGCGCACGCTGGACCCTGCGAAACTGGAGGCCGCCATCACCCCACGGACAAAGGCGGTCATGCCGGTGCATCTGTTCGGGATGCCCGCGGACATGGAGCCGATCCTGTCGGTCGCCGGCAAACACGGCATCCGGGTCATTGAAGATGCCGCACAGGCGCACGGCGCAGGATACAAGGGCAGCAGGGCGGGGCAGTTGGGTTGCATGGCGGCATTCAGTTTTTATCCGGGCAAGAACCTTGGCGCGTATGGGGAGGGCGGTGCATTGGTAACCGACAATGATGCTTTTGCTGCGCGTGCGAAGTCGCTTCGAGAGCACGGCTCACGTGAGCGTTATTATCACGATGAGGTGGGCTACAATTACCGCATGGATGGTTTTCAGGCGGCCGTCCTGAGCGTCAAGCTTCGCCATCTGCAGGCATGGACCAGGGCCCGGCAGCAGAAAGCGGCGCGCTACAATGAACTGCTCCGCGATGTGCCCGTCAAAGTGCCGCAGGTCTTCGTCGGCTCTGAATGCGTCTGGCACTGCTATGTCATCGAGACTGACCGTCGTGATTACCTGCGTGGCAGGCTTTCCGAGGCGGGCATCGACACGGGCGTGCATTATCCTGTTCCCATCCACCTGCAGAAGGCCTACGCGAACCTTGGCCTCAGGGAGGGTGACTTCCCGGTCTCCGAACGCATGGCACGGCGGTGCCTGTCGCTGCCCATCTACCCGGAACTTTCCGACGACGCGCAGGAACGGGTCGTGGAAGCCATCCGCTCCGCGCTGTCGTAACCGGTGCATTCCTGCGGATGAAACAGAAGCTTCCTCCTGCGGCACGGCGATGATCAATGTTCCCTATCGTTTCGCGCGATGGCAGGCGTCAAGGGCGCGGGCGCGCTTTGTGAGACGCATGAGGCGCGGGGAGCTGCGGTTCAACGGTCCCGGGAAACCGTTGAGCATCCACCTGGTCACATTCTCCGGTGTGCGGGACTTGCCCGAACAGATGGCAAGCCTGCTCACTTTCTTCCGTTTCGCCGGCACCCCGGAACAAACCACGGTTGTGTCGGATGGAACGCACCAGCAGGAGGAGAAGGACATCCTGGCCCGGTTGCACTCCAGCGTGCGCGTGGTGCATCACGAACAATTCACCAGAACGGCCAGTCCAAAGGTCCGTGCGTATGCGGACCATCATCCGCTTGGAAAGAAACTGGCCGTGCTGGCAGGCATCCCTGTGGATGGGCCGACCATCTACAGCGACTCTGACATCCTGTTCTTCCCTGCCGCCGGGGAACTTGCCGGCTGGTTGCGTGAGGGCGATGGAACACCGCGCTACCTCCTTGATTGCTGGCCTTCCCTGGATGAGCGGTTGCTGAGGGGCGAGGCGGAAAAGGCGGCTCCACTGAACAGCGGGTTTCTGGTGATGCACCGAAAGGCTGACTGGTCAGAGGCGATGGCGAGGCTGGATGCGATGTCTGGCGAGGCGGGTTTCTTCACGGAACAGACGGTGGTTCATCTTGCCTTCCGCTCCAGCGGCGGGAAGCATCTGCCGCAGGATCTCCATGTGATGCAAAACGACGATCAGTGGGGGTATGCCGACACGCATGCGCGCCGCAGGATCGTCCTGCGGCACTACATCGGATCGTTCCGGCACAAGATGTGGCTTCAGGCGGGCAGGCTGTTGAAAGAGTGAGACATTCCAATGGGTGCAACCTTCAAGGGCGACGTTCAATACTGGCTGCGCAACCAGCAGTGGTGGCTGGATTTTCGTTCCAGCCAGCGCGAGGGCTGGCCGCTGGTGTTTCGCCGTCTGTGGCTGTGGCCGCGGATATTGATGACACGACCGGTGGTCACGGAGCCGGTGAGGGCCGGGGCGGATGTGGAGATACATCTGATCTGCTGGCGGCGCGACTGGTTGAGCGCTGTGTGGGCCTTGAAGTCATTGTATCACCATTCCGGAGTGTCTTTCCCCCTGGTCATCCACCTGCAATCCCGCATCGCGCCCTCGGCCATGGCCAGCCTGCGAGAGCATTTTCCCAACGCGAAGCTGATCACGCTTGAGGAGGCCGATCACATGGTGCCGGCGCATCTCGCGGAGAAAGGACTGGCACGCTGCCTGGCTTCCCGGATGGCGACATCGTTCATGTATAAGCTGCTGGATTTTCAGGTGCTGTCATCGGGCATGCATGTGCTGGGCCTCGATGCGGACATCCTCTTTTTTCGGAAGCCACACGAGCTGCTTCGCGACTTTGCAAAACCCATGGAGGATCAGGTTTTCCAGGAGGACGTGCAGGATTGCTACAACGGGCTCACCCTCGAGCAGGCGCGGGCGGAGCTGGGCATCGAGCTGAAGCCGGGCATCAATACCGGCATCACCCTGAGGAGAAGGGATGGCATTGATCTGCGGCGCGTGGAGGAGCTTCTGGCAAATCCCAATGTGAGCCGTCCCAGCGGCCATACGGAGCAGGCGATACATGCATTGATCGCCTCCGAGCAGGGAAAGGTCACCTGGCTGCCCAGGACGTATGGCATGTCCCTCTCCAGCCCGATGAACTGCGATGAACTGGTCTGTCGCCACTACTGCGGCCCCAGTCGCCGCTGGCTGACACTGGAAGGCATGCCGTATCTCCTCCGGAAGGGTTTCTTGAAGGAGTTGGGCGGCTGAGTGTTTCTGAAGCTTCACACGCCCGGGCAATTCTTGCAGCCGGTTGGGACGCCGCATTCCCGAACCACGAGCATCTCACCTGTCCGCCCTCTTTGCCGGCGCGGGTTGTTCATGGTGTGGCAGATCCCGCTCAACCCGCAGCACAAGAAACTGGCCCTTTGGCGATTGATGGGCGATCGAGAATCTTGCTGTGGACTCATCCCCATATGATTGGAGCGCATTCCATCGATGCACGCTGACCAGCAGGTAATCTGCCCTTGGTCGCTCTGCTTTACCGGGCATGACCACCACGAAATCCATGGCGGGGGGAAAATCATCCTCGGCGAATTTACGTCCGGAGGACTCCCTGAACCGATAGATGGGCAGGGTTGATGACGCGGCGACAACCTTGTCCTGTCCCACATGTCCGGCCAGCCAGTGATCCATGGCTTCCCATTCTCCCTGCATGCTTGCGCGGAATCCACGGGCATCGGCCCGTGCCAGATAGCAGTTCGCAGCAATATTGATGCAGACAACCGCTGCCAGCAGAAGGGTCCTGCCGGGCGCCATGCTGAATGAGGGTGGAATCCATCGAGCCATCCCATGCCATGCCCAGACCAGCAGCAATGGCAGCAGGACCACCAGCGCACGCGGGCCCATGTGCCATGGGTAAACAATGATCTGAACGAGATACACCAGCGCGACCAGCCTCAGCGCCTTGTGCGAGGGTTTCAGTTCCGCGAGCGCACCTCGAATCGTGAGCCAGCAGAGGACCAATGCCGCAATCCACCGGAAAACCGACACCGCCTCGGCCATTCCCAGCCTTTGCACAAGCGGCACGCCTGCAAGACGTATGGACACGATTGAAAGCAGCTCCAGGAGGCTGTGTCCTCCCGCATAACCCAGCGCGTTGCTGGTCACAGCCTTGAGCGTTCCGCTCCAGCCAAGACGTTGCCATTGCATGGATGTCTCCTCCGCATGGCCGGGAAGGTCCGCGCACCACCACCTCCAGGCCAGCATGGCCAGAAGGACGGGCACGCACACAGCCATCAAAGGGGTGCGGTTGTTCCTGAAGAACAGAATGAACGCCAGAAGACCTGTTCCTGCGATGAGTCCGAGTGCAGCCGGCCGTATCAGGAACATCAGAGCCAGGCCCGAACCTGTCAGCCACCATCTTGCTGCATTGCCGGCCTGAATCCACTCCCTCTCCCACATCATCAGGATCAACAACGCCACCAGCAGGAACAAGGGTTCGGAAAAGAAAAAAGCCCCCAGCATCAACCATGCATGGGATGTGGCCACGGTGAGGACCATGAGCCATGCCCAGAACCTTGGCATACCCCGGTGCTGGAGCCAGAGATACATGAGCCAGGCACACGCCGCCTGCAGCAGCACCATGCCGGCATGGAGGCTGCGGCTGGGGTTCTTCGTGTCTGCTCCCAGATGCCAGAAGACCGAGAGGTAGGCGGATTGCAAAGGCGGGTAATGAGTGATCTTCGGCTCGTGCAGGTGGGTGACCATTCTGTAACCGTGCCCTTCCGCCAGCGCCTTCGCTCCGGTTGCATAAAGCACGGGGTCCGCCACCGCAGGCTGGTCGAAATCCAATGTCATCGGGAACAGCAGCACCAGCCATACAGAGACGGCCCACGCAAACGCCTGAAGAATCCCTTGATGATGCAGCCCCCGGGGGATGCCTGTTCCCGCGATTCGTGCCATGGGATGTGGCGCACTCATCAGTCAACAAAACCAAGCTCGTCGATGGTCCGGGCGCAAACTTCAGCCGCAAGCGCCTGTCCGGCGTCGTTCCAATGATCGTTGCCGGGCTTGAAATAGAGGCCTGCGGCATCGTGGCGATGAAATGATGCGAACAGATTGAGGAATCCTAGGGAGTGCTTCTCCGCCAGACTTGCAACGAAACCGCACAAACGCTCCGGTTGATGCTCTGGATAAGCCGTGATGCCGGCCTCCGGTGAATAGTGGTCCACGACATCGAAAGGCGATGGGATGATGAGCAGAAGAACCGGGACACCGTGCTTGTCAGCGGCCGCCTTGATGCGTCCAAGCACGCCATCCATCAGCGCGCGGCGGTGCAGGGCGGAAGGGGATTCCGGTGCGAGTGCCACATCGGCATCGTATCCATCCTCGAAGAGGTTTGACACGGTGTTGTTACCGGTTTCAGCCCTTGCGGCGTGCTCGTCCATGCGCAGTTGCAGCCAGTGTTCCATCAACCCCGCCGGTTTGCCGGCATCCTGTGATTGATTTGAGGCTTGTGGGGCCTGGCGTGCATTCAGGCGATCCATGATGCTCTGAAATGCACGGACAATGTGAAGGCGCGGCAATGACTCCGCCGTGCCAAATTGTTCGAGCAATGAAGGGGACAATTCCGGCGCATTGCGCTCGATGCTGCCTTCGTTGCCGATGCGAAAGAGCTTGTTGCGTGCCAGGTCGCCGAAGTCATTTCCTGTGTAGATGGCGAACACCACGAGGGCGGGATGGATGGTTTTCAAATCCGACTCCATTTGAAGCAGCGACTGGTCCGGTCCATACGCTGACACGCCGCAATTCAGCACCTGCAAAGGCTGTTTGCGGTGGAGGTTCAACAAACTTTCCAGCCGGGCGCAGAAGGTCGCGCTCAATTCGCTGTATTCGGCGGCGATGAAGGAATCCCCATACACCAGCACCTTGGGGGTGCCGGCTCCCATGGCACTGCCGCCGCGGCGACCTTCTTTGTTGATGTTCACCAGCACCCATTTTCCTCCGTCGCCGGCCGGGTGACGATACATCTTGCGTGAACCGGGGCGGTGCTTGTGCAGCAGTTCTGCGTCCGCCTGGTAGATCACTCCCTTGATGGGGCAAAAGGTTCGAACGACGATTTCGCCGGCGGTCAGGGCGACCAGGGATGGAACAACCATGAACATGAGTTTCCACAACCGCGCGCGTCGGAGTCCTGCCGCCTTGCGGTTGGACGGCTTCGGATCGCCGACGGTGACACTTTGTGGGGACGCGTTCACGCTTTGGAGGAGGCTATCCGCCGGGTCCACCCTTGCCAATGCCGGGCTTGGGCACCTGGTGCGGACTTTTGTGGGAGGGCAACTTGAAAGTTGCATCCTCGGCCCGGCCTGCCTCTAATCTGCCCCCTCGTTGCCGTTTCGATGAAGAAAACCACGCAGTTCAAACAGCTCCTCCAGTCGCCGCAATTGGAGTTCATCATGGAGGCCCACAATGGTCTCAGTGCCCGCATCGTGCAGGAGACGGGTTTCAAGGGCATCTGGGCCAGCGGCCTGTCCATTTCCGCCGCGCTGGGCGTGCGCGACAACAACGAGGCGAGCTGGACACAGGTGCTGGAGGTGGTCGAATTCATGGCCGACGCCACCAAGATTCCCATCCTGCTCGACGGGGACACCGGATTTGGAAACTTCAACAATGCCCGACGTCTCGTGAACAAGCTGGAGCAGCGCGGCTGTGCGGCGGTCTGCATCGAGGACAAGGAATTTCCGAAAACCAACTCCTTCATCCAGGGCGAGAAGCAGCCGCTGGCCGATGTGGACGAGTTCGCCGGCAAGATCAAGGCGATGAAGGATTCGCAGAACGATCCGGATTTCAGTGTCGTGGCCCGGCTGGAGGCCTTCATCGCCGGGTGGGGCCTCGATGAAATGCTGCACCGTGCCTGCGCGTATCACGCGGCCGGTGCGGATGCGCTGCTCATCCACAGCAAGAAATCCACGCCCGACCAGATTCTGGCCTTCGCCAAGGTCTGGAACAACCGCTGCCCGCTGGTGATCGTGCCGACGATGTATTACGCCACGCCCGTGGAGGTGTTCGAGCAGGCCGGCATCAGCCTGGTCATCTGGGCCAACCACAACGCGCGCGCCGCCATCACGGCGATGCAAAACGTCAGCCGCACCATCTTCAACGAGCGTTCACTGCGTAACGTGGAAGACCGGGTTGCATCCGTGAAAGAAGTCTTCCGGCTGCAAAACGCCGATGAACTGGCGCTCGCGGAGGATCGTTACCTGCCGCGAAAGAATGAGTTTGTCCGCGCCATTGTTCTGGCCGCCTCGCAGGGCAGTGAACTGGGCGAACTCACAAAGGCCCGGCCCAAGGCGATGGTGCCCATTGGCGGCGTGCCCCTGCTGCACAAGCTGGTGCAGCAGTTTCGCGCCGAGCGGGTGAAGGACGTGGTCGTGGTGCGTGGCTTCGGCAAGGAGCAGGTCCATGCGCCGGATGCGCATTTTGTGGACAATGACGATTTTGCCACAACCAGCGAGCTTGCCTCCCTGGCGAAGGCCGGCGAACACCTGGATGGCGCACTGATTATCGCCTACGGCGACATTCTTTTCCGACGCTACATCCTTGCCAATCTCCTTGCAGAGACGGGGGACATCGTCATGGCGGTGGATGCCGCCTGGCAGGAGCGGCTGGGCAGCAAGGGTGTGCATGACTACGTCCGCGCCACGCGTCCCTACTCGACCCGATACAGCGAGGATGAGGTGTTCCTTGAAGAAATGTCACCGGAGTTGGCGAAAGAAAAGATCAGCGGCGAATGGATGGGCCTGCTCAAGACGACGCCACGGGGCACCCAGGCGCTAAAGGCCGCGCTCCAGGAACTTGCAAGGCGCGATGACTTCAACCAACTGCAGCTCGACGATCTGTTCAACCAGCTCACGCGGGGCGGCCATCCGGTGAA